>NZ_JBFUIC010000336.1:0-4183 GCF_056402075.1 Pseudomonas sp. P4_C3 | reverse complement strand
CTTTATAGGGGCCGCTGCCCAACGGCGCTTCATAGCCGCCGCCACCGGCGAAATCGCGGCTCTTCCACCAGTGTTCGGGAAACACCGGCAAGGTCGCGATATCCAGGGGCAGGGTGCGATTTTCGTTGTTCTTGAAATCAAAGCGCACGGTCAGTGGCGATTCCACTTCGACGCTTTTGACGTCGGCGAACTGGGTGCGGTAACGCAGGCTGCCCTGGGTCATCAGCAGGTCGAAGGTGTAACGCACGTCTGAGGCGGTAATCGGTTTGCCATCGGCAAAACGCGCCTTGGGGTTGAGGTAAAAGCGCAGGGACAGGCCGTCCTCGGAGCGCTCCATCTTCTCTGCCACCAGACCGTACACGGTGTAAGGCTCGTCCAGTGAACGTTGGGCCAGTGGTGAATAGAGCAAACCGTCGATCTGTGTGACGCCGATGCCTTTGTCGATGTAAGGCAAAACGTGGTCGAACTGACCGATTTCGATCGCCGAGCGCCGCATCGTGCCGCCCTTGGGGGCCTGCGGGTTGGTGTAGGCGAAATGACTGAAGCCGGCAGGGTATTTCGCCGGTTCGCCGTACACGGTCATTGCCGGTTGCGGTGCTGCATTCACACCCGCGGCAGCCATCAGCAGGGTCACGGCAGTGAATAACAAGGTAGGGAAAGCCAGTCGCATTGTCAGCCTTGGAGCCGGGTGGTCGTTAACGACAATTTGTACGCTAGCGGCGCGTCCCTCGCCAGCCGAATTACGCACCTGAAACACAACGGCCCACCAAAAGGCGGGCCGTTGTGAGAGTAACTCAAGCGTCGATCAGTCCTGGCGGCTGGTCACTTCCAGCAGGTGGAAACCGAACTGGGTCTTGACCGGGCCCTGAACCACGTTGATTGGTGCGCTGAAAACCACGGTGTCGAATTCCTTGACCATCTGGCCCGGGCCGAACGAACCCAGGTCACCGCCCTGGCGGCTGGAAGGGCAAGTGGAGTTTGCCTTGGCAACTTCAGCGAAATCGGTGCCAGCCTCGATTTGGGCCTTGAGTTCGTTGCACTTTTCTTGCGAGGCAACAAGGATGTGACGGGCAGTGGCTTTAGCCATGGAAAAATTCTCCTTTCAATATTCGATAAAGCGCTGAGCCTACCGGATTCCGTGAGCTATTTCTCCTCAAAGTTCCGTTCCACACGGGATCACGGCAGGTGGCACCTCAAAGGCCAGCGTCTCTCAAGCGTTTGGCATGCTGGACATACAGTTCGATCGGGTCGACACCTGTGCGCAACTGGCCGGTCGGTTGACCAATGGTGTCCAGATGATCCAGCGCATAGTCGGAGCGGATAACCGTACCCAGATGGGAACTGAAGCGACCGACCAACCCGTCGTTCTGCTCGCTTTCCGTGACGAAATAACCGGAAAGGGCCCGGCAGAACGCGTTGAGCGGATCGAACGCATCGAGCCCTGCTTCGAGAACATTCGACTGCAGCACGCCGCTCCACGAGTAGTAACGCACACCGTTGACCCGTTCGCGCCCCTTGCCACCCCAGATGGTGGGCAGCCCTTGCGGGTATTTGTCGTTGAATGCTCCTACGCCTTCGGTGGTCAGCGCATTGAGGGCCGCAATGGCGTTTTTCGGTTGGTACTGATTATCGCTTAATGCTGCCAGGAAGTCGGTGAACAGGGTCACCACCGTCTCGGCCACCTGTTCCGGCAGACTGCCTGGTGTCAATGCCTTGCGCAGGAAATCGGCCAGTTCCGAACCATGATTCGGCCCGCTGACGGAGGTCACCGACGCCACGCTGTGTGGCGCGATCGCTGCGGCATAACGTGCGGTCAGTGCGCCCTGGCCATGACCTATGAGGTTGACTTTGCGTGCACCGGTTCCTTCAAGTACCCGCTCGATCTGCGTGAGCAATTGGTCACCGCGTACCTCGTTGTCATGGGTGGCCGACAAGTAGGGGACGAACACCCTTGCTCCGGCGTTCCTCAGCGCCTGCCTGATGTCGTGAAAGAGTTCGAATTTGCCGATTCTTTCGAAGCCGAAAAGGCCGTGGGCCAGCAGTATTGGATAACAAGTGCTTGCATTCCTTTGCATGTTCATACCTTTGCACAGAAGTTCGTTGGGACTGCATGGCGTTTCACTCTAAAACACTCGTGGTTGGCGCGATGTATGAAAAGTCCGCCGAAACTTGCGGAAAGCGGAATAGAACAAGTGCGAATGCTCAGGAGCGGCTGAGGCCTTAGTCGGAATAAATTGATGACTTTTCACGGCAATCAGGTTGCTGCTGATCAAAGACCTACTTCGTATGTATCGATTTTCCGAGTGAGCCGGGGTGAGAGGCCGACATCGCGGCTGTTTGCCGTGAGGTTAAATAGTCGTCATCCAAAGCCGGCCACCTGTTCGGTGTTTATTCCAAGGACTGGAGCGAATGAATGACTGTTTATGAACCCGATACCTTGAATCTCGCGCAGCAACCATTACCACCTCCAATTCTTGAACAGGCGGAAAACGGCGTTCTGAACCCCTCTGACAGAAAAGCCGTCATCAGGGTCCAGCCTTATCCGGGCATGACTTGCGGCGACAAATTGCTATTGAGTTGGGCGGGTCTGGATGCCGATGGCGTCGCCTGCAATCATCAGGTCGCGCGCTTTGTCACTGAGGACCGGGTCGGCGAGGACATGATCTTTGCCGTGGTTAGCGCACATATTGCGACGCTTGACGGTGGTTCACTCGAAATCAGTTACTCACTCACGAGCACCCGTTTTGCCGAGCCCTTGCACTCCCACCGTTTGCAACTGAGTGTGGGTGATGTGCAATCCGACCTGTTGCCTGCGACAGTGAACGACGCGGTGGGTAGAACGCTTGATCCGGATCGGGTGAAAGAAGGGGCGATCGTTACGATCAAACCCTATGCACGCATGGCGGCGGGCGACTGGGTATTGCTGGCCTGGGCTGGCGTTTCGGTCGAAGGAAGTTTCAGTGATGCACTCAAGGTCGAGTCCTTTGCTGTGGGGGAGGAGCTGTCGTTTTGGGTCAGCCCGGAGTGCATTGCGTCGAATCTGGGCTCCTCCGTTTCCATCGATTATTGCGTCAAGCAAGCAGGTCAGGGGCCTCGTTACTCTGAAGTGACGGCACTGATGGTTGACATCCTGGAACGGCGACCACTGCCAGGGCCCATTGTGCTGGAGGCCGACGAAGGTTGGGTGGATCTGCATGATGCACAGGATGGCGTGACTGTCGTCATCGAAAACGCCAGGGCTGATAAAGGTGAACTGATTTACCTGAGATGCGACGGGGAGAAATTCAATCACTGTAACGAGCGCGAAGTAACCAGAGACACTGCGGGCGAGCCGTTGGTGTTCATCGTTCCCTACCGGTTCTGGAGGGAGCATCGAGATTCCGCGATCCGTGTTTCCTATTCAGTCGAGCGCCTTGACGGCACCCGCCAGCAATCCGGAGTGACACTGGTTCAGGTGCAGTCCCTGATGGGGCATTGATTGCCATTTGCCCTCCAGTCTTCGCATGAAGGCCGGAGGGCGAAAGGATGATGCCAATTATCGGGCGTTGTTTGATGCCCGCAGCCGATCTGCCGCATCAAGCAACAGTCGTTCTGTCCCGGCCCAACCGAGGCAGCCATCAGTCACTGACACACCGTATTGCAATGACGAACTCAACGGCTGGCAGCCCTCGAACAAATGGCTCTCGATCATCATGCCGATCAGCGAACGGTCACCTTGCAGACGCTGTTCAAGTACATCCTTGAACACGGCTGGCTGGCGCAACGGGTCTTTGCCGCTATTGGCGTGACTGCAATCGACCATGATTCGAGCCGGAATTTTGAGCCTGGTCAGGTCGCTGTTTACCTGGACAACGCTGGCGCTGTCGTAGTTCGGCCCGCGATGGCCGCCGCGCAATACCAGGTGAGTGTCCGCATTGCCCGGGGTTTGAATGATCGCCGGATGTCCCTGGCTATCGACACCGAAATGGCGATGGGGATGGGCGGCGGAACGCATGGCGTCGCTGGCGACACCGACACCGCCGTCAGTTCCGTTCTTGAAACCGACCGGCATCCCCAGGCCGCTGGCCATTTCCCGATGGATCTGCGACTCCGTGGTCCGGGCGCCAATCGCCACCCAGCTCAACAGATCGTCGAAGTAGCCGGCCGCCATCGGTTGCAGCAGTTCAGTGGCAACGGGCAGGCC
>NZ_JBFUIC010000335.1:0-4189 GCF_056402075.1 Pseudomonas sp. P4_C3 | reverse complement strand
GGCTCCGAGAGCGAACACGTAGGGCGCATCGCCCAAGGCACCGATGTCCACGGCCCCGGCGTTCAATGCTTCACCGAGGGGCGCGGCGGCTGGAAACTCGGAGAACTGGATGTCGTAGGGCACGTTCTTCAGCTCGCCGGAGACTTCCAGCAGCACTTTGACCGTGGATTTCTGATTGGCCACCAGCAATGGCTGAAGGTCGGCGGCGTGGGTGGTCGCACAGAAGGTGAGGGCGCCGGCGATCAACAATCGTTTGAAGGGCAGGGTAAGGCTCATGCGGCGTACTCCAGGTGGATCTTGCTAAATTGGGTACCTCCGCCTGGAGAAGGGGTCGGTCTGGTGTTAACACTATTCCTATAAAAAAATGGTGTGAAATTCTTTTTGGTTATATGTTAATTATAAAAATAARTGATTATGTTTAGATATAATATGCGAGATGCATACTTTATGCGGCCGTGATTCCGCAGGCGAGCCTTGAATAAAGAAGGGAAGGTGTAGAGCAGGAGAGCTTCCTGTGCCTTGCACAGGACACAGGAAGCGAGGGGCGCTTCAGATCACGAAAAATCCATGGGTGCCGTCCCGGGCCAACTGGTCTACCAGTCCGAACTCCCAGTCCAGGTAGGCCTGCATCGCTTCGCGCGGGTTGTCGGTGCCTTCATAAGGACGGCGATAGCGGTCGATACGCGGTGAGGCCAGGCGGGTTTCGCCTTCCTCCAGGGGCAGTTGCGCGGCGATCCAGCTGGCCGTGCCACCTTTGAGCAGAAACACCGCTTTGCCCGTCAATGCCTCGACCTCAGCCACCGCCAGGCGAGCCAGCTGACTGCTGCCGCAGGTCAGCACGTAGCGTTCTGCTGGCGGCACCTTGGCCAACGCTTCGCGCAGTTGCCCGCGCAAGGCCCACCACGCACCGGGGATATGGCGTTTGACGTAGTTGGCGCTGCTAGTGAAATCCAGTAAGACAATGTCGCCATGGGTCAGCCATTCGGTCAGGGTCTCGGGGCTGATTTCCTCGGCCTGTGGTGGCGCGGGAACGGGCGCCTGCCATGCTCCTTTTTCGCTGAAGTGCGCAGGTTGCACGTCATCGAGCACATGCACTTGCCAACCCAGTTGTGCAAGCCACGAAGCCGACATGTTGGCGCGCACGCCATCGTCATCGACCAGCACCAGGCGCGCACCGCGTACGCTGGCGAAGTGGTCGGTTTCCTGTACCAACTGGCCGCCGGGTGTCGAGCGGGCGGCGGGCAGGTGACCGGCTTCGAATTCTTCCGGGGGGCGCACGTCGAACAGGTAGGTGCTGCGGGTCGGCTCCTGTTGCCAGCGTTGCAAGTCTGCCAGGGTGGCGCGGCCTACCCGGGCTTTGTCGGCGACGCGACGGGCATCGCGGGCAGCAATTTGCCGATGCTCTTCGCTGGTCGGCGCGAATTGGCGCGACTGACCGTGCTGCAGTTTCTGTCCAGCCAGGGTCCAGCCGATGGTGCCGTTGCGCAAGGCCGAAACCGGGTTGGCGATGCCGGAGTTGATCAATGATTGAGTGCCGATAATGCTGCGGGTGCGGCCGGCGCAGTTAACGATGATGCGCGTGGCCGGGTCCGGTGCCAGTTCCCGGGCGCGCAGCACCAGCTCGGCCCCTGGTACGCTGATACCGGTCGGAATGCTCATGGTCTGGTATTCATCGAAACGCCGGGCATCGAGCACCACCACGTCGGCCTCGCTGTCGAGCAGTGCCTGGACTTCTTCCGCCGCCAGGGAGGGCGTGTGCCGCTGGCTTTCCACCAGTTCGCCGAAGGCTTTGCTCGGCACATTGACGTCGATGAACAACTCGCCACCGGCGCGGCGCCAACCGTCCAGCCCACCTTCGAGCAGGCTGACGTTGATGTAGCCCAAGTCTTGCAGACGCTGAGCGGCGATGCTCGCCAGCCCTTCACCATTGTCGTAGACGGTCACCTGGGTATCGCGCCTTGGAATTCGCGAGTACACCTCAAGCTCAAGTTTCGACAATGGAATGTTGGCCGCGAACAGCGGGTGTGATTCGGCGAAGGGCGCTTCTTCGCGCACATCCACCAGCGCCAGTTCTTCTCGGTTCAGCAGGGCCTGGCGTATTTCAGCGTAGGAGCGGGTGAGTGCAGTGCTCATAGGGCTTGGCTCTCTTTGGACAGATCCCAGATATTGGGGAGAAAGGCGTTGGAATAACCGGAGATGAACAGCTTCTCGCTGCCGTCGGCCTGGTACACCGCGCGGGGCACGGCCCCGATGTTGGCACCGTAGACATGGATGCTGATCGAGACCTGATCATCAAAGGCGTTGCTGACCTGGTGAATGTCCCCGATTTTTGGCGACACCGCTTCAACCTGGCCCGGCCGCAGTTGCACGCGGCTACCGTCGGTGATCAAGGCACCGTCGCTGTTGCGCTGGAAACCTTGCGAATACTCCGCGCCGCGCAACATGCCAATCAGCCCCCAGACCCGATGGTCATGGATCGGTGTGCTTTGCCCCGGCCCCCAGACAAAACTGACGATACTGAACCGCTGCCGTGAATCGACATGCAGCAGGTATTGTTGATAGCGCTCGGGGTCTGGTCGGGCGAAATCTTCCGGCAGCCAGTCATCATGACTGACCAATTGACCGAGTAGTTTGCCGCCACGATGCAACAGATCACCCTCGCGAGGGTTACTGTCGATCAATTCCGCCAAGGCGCCTATGAATGCTCTGAGTCTCTCCGGGTGTCGGGCCTGGGTCATGGCGATTCCATCGTTCGTTGTGAAAGTTGACCCTTTGATTTAAGCATAATGTTTTATATCAATATGCGATTGTTTAATGATTAGGTTATAGCTGAAAGGAATTTATAACCCTTTCGCATAGCGCCATACGCTATTGATCGATCGCCCGGCGTGGGGGCGGGCTATCCTTCTTTCGACAATGGAACTATGCTTTTCAGACATCTTATTGACTGTTCTCTATGTGCGGGCCAAATGAAAATTGATGATATCGACGCCTTTGTCGAAGTGATTCGTTGCCAGTCCATCAGCCATGCCGCCGAGTCGCTGCAACTGACTCAACCGGCCATCACGCGGCGCGTGCAGAACTTCGAGCAGGCGTTGGGTGTGGAGTTGTTCGATCGCAACACCAAACCGCTCAAGCCCACGCTGATCGGTACGCGGGTGTATGAACAGTGCCGTTTGATCCTGCGGGAAATGGATGCGCTGCGCGAGCTGGTGGCCACCGACGCACCGCCCACCGGGTTGTTACGCCTGGGCGTTCCGCAAACCATTGGCGATGTGGTGCTGCTCGATGCGCTCAAGCATCTGCGCATCGAATACCCCGAGCTGCGCGCTCAGGTGGCCACGGGCTGGGGTAGTCAATTGGTTGCAAAGATCGAGCGAGGTGAACTGGACGCAGCGGCGGCGCTGTTCCCGGCCGGCAAGATTTTCCCGGACAACATTGTCGGCGAGTCGATTGGCAAGATGGAACTGGTGGTGGTGTGCGCCAAGTCCCAATTGCCCAAGCGTCCGTGCAAGCTCGCCGACGTTTACCAGAATGGCTGGATTCTCAATCCCGATGGCTGCGGTTTCCGTGCCGGTCTGCAACGAACCTTGTCGGACCAGGGGCTGGCCCTGAGTGTCAATCTGGAAACCTTCGGCACCGAACTGCAACTGGGCCTGGTCGCCGACGGCATGGGGCTGGGGTTGGTGCCGCGTCCGTTGCTGGAACGCAGCACGCATTTCGAACAGTTGGCGGTGATGCCGCTCAAGGACTTCAAGCCGGTGATGGACCTGTGGCTGATCTATCCGCATTTCCTGGGCAATCTGCAAGGGCCGGTCGATGCCTTTGGCAAACTGGTCGCCGGATCGCTGCAGAAGATCAAGCGTGCAGCGTGATGCTCGGGCAGGAATATAATAAAAAAAAATAATAATTAGCTTAGATTAAAATGTGCTTTTTATTATTTTTTGCCTTCCCATAGGCTGGCTGGAGATCCTTAAGGCCATCCAGGAAGTTTTGCCATGAGTAGCGTCAGTCCGTTATCCAGCGTCTCGAAAAATGTTCGCCAACGGGTCAGTCCCGAAGAATGGGAAGTGCGTGTAAAACTGGCTGCGGCCTATCGGCTGGCGGCCCTGTTCAAGTGGACCGACCACATCTACACGCATTTTTCCGCGCGGGTGCCGGGGCCGGACGAACATTTCCTGATCAATGC
>NZ_JBFUIC010000334.1:0-4194 GCF_056402075.1 Pseudomonas sp. P4_C3 | reverse complement strand
TTCGATCCGGCCAGCAGTACGATGACGTTCCGCATCGGTCTGTCCGACGATGTCGAGTTTGGCCTGTTGCCGCCATTGCTGCGAGTCTTGCGCCAGGAAGCGCCCAACGTGGTGTTTGTGGTGCAGCATGTCGATTACTGGCGGATTCCCGACTTGCTGGCGTCTGGTGATATCACGGTGGGTATCAGCCAGACCCGTGGCTTGCCGGCCAATGCCAAGCGCAAGTTGCTGCGGCACATCCATCCCAGCATATTGCGCGCCGATGCCTCCGACACACCGCTGACCCTCGATGAATATTGCGCGCGACCACACGTGCTGGTGTCCCATACCGCCAACGTCAGTGGCTATGCCGACGAGTGGCTGGCAGATATCGGTCGCACGCGCCAGGTAGTGCTCTCGGTACCGCAATACAGTGCGTTGCCAGCCTTGCTCGCCGGGACGGACCTGATTGCCAGTCTGCCGGATTACACCGCCGAGGCGATGGCTGCATCGGGAATGCTGTTCAAGGAGCCCTTTCCGATCAAGACGCCGACTCTGGACCTGTCCATGGTCTGGCTCAGTCATGTCGATACCGACCCTGCCGAGCGCTGGTTACGCTCGCGCCTGGAAGCGTTCATGAGTGAACGTGCCGTTTTGCCACTGCCCGAATGAACAGGGCGACGCTGTGTTATATGTATGACCTGCCCAACTACTTACAGGATCTGACTCATGCCTCACCTGCACATGGAATACACCGCCAACCTGACTGATCTGAATGCCGATGTGGCATTGATGCGGTTGAACAATACGCTGGTGGGTTCCGGTCAGTTTGCCGAATTCGACATCAAGAGCCGCGCGGTCAAGGTCGATACGTTCAGGGTCGGTACGGTACTGGCCGAGCGGGCGTTCGTGCATGTGAAACTGGCGCTGTTGAGTGGTCGTTCCGCAGAGATCAAGAAGCAACTGTCTGAAAGCCTGCTGGCGGTGGTGCAGGAGCTTTGTGAGTGGCCGACTGGCGTTGAAGTCCAGCTGTGCGTGGAGATTCTTGACATCGATCGCGATTCCTACAGCAAGACCGCCATCAGCAACTGAGTATCAGGCCGTTGCCTGCTCGACGCCGGCCTGGATCACCTGCGCTCGTAGCCAGGTGTTGGCGCTGTCCTGATCCGCGTCCTGGCTCCACTGCATATCGAGGGTGAAACCCGGCAAGCCTTCGGGCGCTTCACAGTGATTGAAAGTGTCTGCACCGGCCAGCAGTCGCTGGATGCGCCGGGGCAGGGTCAGGGCATAGTCGGTGCCGGTAATCAGTTTCAGCGCTGCACTGTAGCTGTTGGCGCGTGCGACGATCTGGCGCTGTTGTCCTTGCTGCGCAAGCCAGCCGTCGACCATGTTGGTGGCGGACGTCCAGGGTGTCGGGAACACGTGTCGACGTTCGACATAGGTTTGCAGACTCAAGCGCGGTTCCGCCGGCGTGGCGCGTTTGTCGAAAACACACACCAGATCGTCTTCGAGCAGCGTCCGGGATTTGAAGTCGACGTGACTGCGATGAAAGTGCGGGCCGAAGCACATCACCAGGTCGAGGCTGCCTTCGCGCAACGCTTCGGCAGGGATATCGGCTTCGAGTTTGAACACATTGACCATCACTGGAAGATCGGCGAGGTCGAAGCGTTTCAGCAGGCGCGGCAGGATCAACTGTTCGAAATATTCCGGTGCGCAGATGTTGAAGGTCACGGGTTTCAGCCCGGGGTCGAACGTGGGTGGGCCGGCGTGACACAGGTTGATGCTTTCCAGGACTTTCAGCACATGAGGGTACATCGTACCGGCCTTGCAGGTGGGCTGCATGCCACCGGTGCGGGTATTGATGAACAATTCGTCCCCGAAACAGGTGCGCAGTTTTTTCAGGCAGTAACTCACCGTGGACTGGCTGACGCAAAGCGTCTCGGATACGCCGGTGACGCTGTTTTGCTCGTACACGGCGACGAACACCATGAGGTCCTGCATGTCGAGTTTTCTAAGCGAATTACTGTTCAGCATCCATTGCGTCTCGCTGCGTCCCTTGCACTGACCGTGCGCAAGGATGAGCGAAAGATCCTAGCGGAATGAGCGAGCAGGGAGAATGCCTTGCAGGACGTTTCGCCCAGGCCCGTGTCAGCCCTGGACCATCGCCGACACGGAGCGGCGGCTGGACATCAACAGCGCGAACATGCCGAGGCCCACCAGCACCGCGCCGGCCATTTCCAGCGGCAGCGGCGTCTGGCGCCCCCACAGCCAGTGAAACAGGGTGATGAACAGCGTACTCAGGTAGATGTAGGAAATCACCGAGGACGGCGCGATCACGCCGATGGCCCGATGCAGCAGCCAAAACGTCGCCAGGGTGGCGAATACCGCCAGGTACATCAGCCAATAGAAATCGCTGAGCGTCAGCAATGATGCCGAGCGCCAACCGCCACTGAATCCACAGAACACCAGCAGAAACAGCGCACCAAACAGCATGTTCCAGAACGTCATGGGCACCGGCCCACGCCCCTTGAGGCTGTTGGCTTTCAGGCGCTGGCTGAGAGGGGCGTAGAGTGCCATCGCCAGGCAACCGATGCCGTACACCGTCAACGCATACGGCGATGGCAATTCGTCGGGGCCGGTGCCTTTCATGATCAACAAAACCGCCCCGGCAGCGGCGAGCAGCATCGGCACAATCCGTTGTTTCAGGCGGCTGTCAGGTGTCAGCACGGCTTCGAAACCCAGGGTCATCAGCGGCACCAGCGTGAACATCGTCCCGGTGTTGACGGCCGAGGTGTAGCGCAATGCTTCGAACAGCGAGCCGAAGTACAGCGCCAGCAGCAGGCCGAGCACCGCGTGACCGAGCAGCCCACGAGCGGTCATGATCGCATCGCCTTTTAACAGCAACAGCGGCAGAAACACCAAGGCACAAAACAGCAGACGCAAACCGGTCAGCAGGATCGGGTCGATGGCCTGRCTGACTTGCGCCGCCGCGGAAAACGACGCGGCGATCAACAAGGCCCAAAGCAGCATGCTGGCGTGAGCGGCGGCGAAACCGATGGTTTTCATGGCAGGCTCCGGATCAATGGATGTGGCGGGTGTAGTGCCTTGGGTTGAAGCGAAAAACCATCAACATCATCAGTGCCATGACTGCTGTCAGCGACCACCAGGCCCATTCAAAGCTGCCGAGCCGGTCGCGGATTATCCCCGCCAGCAGCGGCGACAGGCCGGCGATCAAGTAGCCAATGCCTTGAACGAAGGCGGTCAGGCCACCAGCGCGCAAGGGATTGTCCAGGTGATCCAGCGATACGATCAGGCTCATCGGGAACAGGCCGCCAATGCCCAGCCCCAGCAGGCATGGCCACATCAGGCTCAAATGTTGTGGGCTCAGAATCAATCCGCAGAAACCGGCGATGATCAGTACAAGCAATACCATCAGCACGACACGGCGGTCGCGGCTGCGATTGGCGATGACGGGCGTCAGCAGGCCCGACAGCACTTCCATGGCGGTCAGAAATCCGAGCAGCAATCCGGCGTGCTGCTCGCTCCAGCCCTTTTCCACGTAGTACGGCGCCAGCCAGGCCAGGACACAGGTGTAGGACGCAGTGCCCAGGCCAAAGAAGATCGCGAGTAACCACGCGCGGGAATTGGCGAAGAACGAACCATTACTGGAGGCCTTTGAATCCCGTATCGGCATCTCCGCCCGTTGGGTACCCCAGAGCAGCAATGCCAGCACGGCGAGAATCGCCCAGATCGCCAGGCCCATACGCCAGCTGCCGGTACGTTCCATCACCAGTGGCGCAAAGGAAGCACCCATGGCGGCACCGCCCATGATCGACGTGACGTAGAGTCCCATACACAGGGCGACATTGTCGCTGAAGCGGGATTTGATCAGCGCTGGCATCAGCGCCTGGATCAGGGCTATCCCGATACCTGCCAGTACCGCGCTGAGAAGCAGCTCCGCAGCTGAATCAAGGAGCAACCGCGAAAGCGTGGCCACGCCGATGATCAGCAACGAGAACACCACCGTGCGCTGGTCGCCGAATCGCTGGCTGACGTGCAGGCCRACAAACATCGCCAGTCCCATGGCCGTCACTGGCAACATGGTCAGCAGTGAAGCCTGGCTGAAGCTCAGCGCAATGTCGTCGCGAATCGCCGAGAGCAGAGGCCCTACAGCGGCCATGGAAGGGCGCAGGTTCAGGGCAACCAGGACAATGC
>NZ_JBFUIC010000333.1:0-4221 GCF_056402075.1 Pseudomonas sp. P4_C3 | reverse complement strand
GCATCATGGTCAGGCGATCGACCATACGGCTCTCGAACGCAAACTGCTGCTCATCGGTCGCCGAGGTTTTCAACAAGGCGTACACCTGCTCGCAGCTCTCTTTGTGGAGCCGGCGCATGCGCAAATCCGGCATGAACGGAAAGATCAACGCATACACACTCAACGCCAGCACGGTCGCGCAGGTATAAGCGCCGGCAAACTCGAACCACTGGATCGCGGTGTTCTGGCCAATCCCCACGTTCAACGGGCCGAGCAACAGAAAAGTCGTGAGCCCCAGGCCAATGCCGGTACCTGTAGTGGCGGGACTGGCCAGGCCCACCGCAACGGCGTAGAGCAAGGGCGCCAGCAACAAGGCAAGCATCTCGAAATTGCTGATCATCGGCACAAACATGAACTGAAGCAGTGCCGAGGCCACCAGCGCCAGCCCGAACCCCCGCGCATAGMTTTGAACGGCCAGCAGCGGCCGGGGAAACGTCGACATCAGCGAACACAGGATGCCCACCAGCACCATCGCGCCTCGCGCACCGTCCCAACCGGTTTCGATCCAGATCAGGCCGGCGATCAACAGCGCGGAAAAGGCCCGGACGGCATTCATGGTCGCCAGGGTGAAGTCCAGGTGCAGCGGGTTTTCCCGCCCGCGAAACACGCTGCTGGCGGGTCGCCCGCTCTGGATGGCATCACTCAACTCCAGAATCTGCTCAAGTTGCTGCAGAAGGCGTGCTTGCTCCCAGCGCAACGACCAGGCCAGCGAGCGCAAGGTGGCCGGCAGCGGCTCAGTCAATTGTTCGGCCCTGTAGGCCAGCTCATCAAAGCGTTGTTGCAGCGACGTGAAATGATGGCGCTTTTCACTGGACAGCGAACGCCCCTGCCGCGCCAGTTCATCGAGAAAGGCCAGTTCTTCGGCGCGCAGCCGTTGAATTTCTTCAGACAACTCGCCCTCCCAGCGCTCGGTCAACAACAACCGCTGGTGGCGCAAGGCGGTCAACCGCGCGGTCAACAACACCAATTGATTGCCCAACAGTTGCACCAGGCCGTTGGCACTGCGCAAGCGCGGGGCATCGTAATACATGTGCCGGCGCACACCCTCCAGGCCGCTGATCTGCCCCAACAGCTGCATTTGTCGGTGCTGGAAATCCGCTTCGCTCTCTTCGGTGCGGATGACGGCGCTGGCATGGGTGGCCAGCAACCGGGTGATTTGATCGATCTTCGCGAAATAGTCCCGTGCCACGGCTTCCGGCCTGGCGGTAAGCAGGCTGACCACGCACACGCAGGCAACCGCCAGCAAGGTTTCGGTGAGGCGGGTCACCGCCAGCAAAAAGGTGCCGTCCTGATCGGGAATTGCCAGCAATGCGATGACCACGGCAGTGTAGCCACTGAGCACGAATGCCCCGGAGCTGGTGTAGCGCAACAGCGTGCCACCGGCGGTGCACAGCGCCAGCCACAGGGCCAGGGTGGTGATGAACGGCAACGGTGCCTGCGCAAATATCGCCATGATTGCCACCGCCACGACCGCCCCCATGGTGGTACCGATGACTTGGCCAAAACTGCGCGCCAGCACCATGCCGCCCAGTGGCTGGCTGATGATGACCACGGCCATGATCGACCACTTGGGTTGGTCCAGATCGAACAAAAACGCCAGATACAGTGTCAACAAACCGGCCGCGATGGTTCGCAGGGCAAACAGCAACACCCCGGGGCCGGGGTTGAGCATGGCCTTGAAGTACTGCAACAACGCTTGCATGGGAACACTCGTCGAGACACCTCCAGCAAGCGTAGTCACTGCTGCGGGGCCTCGACAGGTTTTGCTGTCGACACCGCTTGCAGGCCCATTGAATCGCCAGTGAGCGTCGTCAAGGTTTGACTCAAAGCCTGGCCTGACCGAAGCTGGCGACCTTTGCAAAAGCTCGCCAGCTTCCGGATTCCTGCATGCCCAAGTCCCGCCGCTATCTGTTTATCAGCCTCTTTGCCCTGCTCGTCATCGGCCTAGCGTGGGTTTCCCTGCGCAATACCGCCCCGGTGGTTCCCGAAGCCATACAACATGGCTACAGCGAAGCACTGGCGGCTACCCGGGGTGGTCAACCCGGTGCCGCACGGGTGCTCTATCAGYAATTGGGCCGTCCGGACCTGTCCCCCAAGCGTCGTGTCTGGTTGCATGCCGAGCTGCCCAACTATCCAAGCTCGGTGGCCCTGAAACTGGCGGATGCCGACCTGCAGAACGAGTCGCCCGAGGTCCGTATCGCTGCGATCAGGAGTATCAGCGGCCTGGTACCGAGCGGCCAGCGCAGTCTGCTGCTGGGGCGATTGCTCGATGACAGCGAACAAAGCGTGCGGCTGGCCGCAATCAACGCGCTGCTGGGTTTGTCTCCGGATGAACTCGGCTTGTATTTCGGGCCGCTGGAGCAAGCCATCGATGCCTGGGAGCAAGTGCTCAAGAGCGAGCCGCAAAGCGCCGATAACCAATACCAACTGGCCCGGCTGCACCTGCACAACGCCGAGCTCAAGGAAGCGCAACAGGCGCTGGACAACACCCTGCGCCTGGCACCGGACAACCTGCCGGCGCTGGTGCTGCAAATCGAAGTGCTGGATAAACAGGGCCAAAACGACGCCGCCCGGCAGTTGTTGGCCAGGCAACTCCAGGCACAACCCGATTCGGCCTACCTGCAACATGCCCTGGGGCTCTGGCTGCTGCATCACGAGCAAAGCGAATTCGCCCTGCTCGGCTTGTCCAAAGCCGTTGAACTCGAGCCCAATAACCGGGATTACCGCTACGACCTGGCCACCACATTGCACAGTGAGCAAGAGCTCGAAGCGGCGCAGAAACAGTTGCAGGAAATCGTTCAGCGCCACCCGAACGACCGCAAGGCCCGGGTGCTATTGATCAATTACTGGAAGGAAAGCGGCCAACTGCAAAACGTACAGGTCCTGTTAGCCCAACTCGAACAGATGAACCCCGATGATCCGTCATTGCAACAAGGGCTTTGACCCCGCCTGAAATTTCGTTGAACCGTCGTCCCGGCCCAGGGTCAAGTGAAAAGGCAGCCCGTTGCGGCAGTGCGCGGCGGGTTTCTCGATCCGGGCATGCAGATGATCACCAAGCCCTTTACCTTTGATCTGTTGACGGCGAAGGTGCGGGAGATGATCAGCGCCTGAATGCTTATGAAAGCATGTCTTGCATCAGTTCCTGCAATTTATCCAGATCGAAAGGTTTGTCCAGGATCGGCGCCGTGCGGGTGATCGGGCTGTCGGTCTCACGGATCTCCTGGGCATAGCCGCTGATGAAAATCACCTTGAGTTCCGGTCGCAGCTTCACGGCGGGTTCGGCGATCTGCACGCCGGAGATGCCACCGGGCAGGCGGAAGTCGGTGATCATCATGTCCAGGTGCGGTTTGCTCGCGAGGATTTCAAAAGCCTGCTCGCCGTTTTCCGCCTGCAACACGCGGTAACCCTCGCCCGACAGATAAGCGGACAGCACCATCAGAATCGAGGGATCGTCCTCGACGACGAGTACTACATCTTGTGCATCTTCGCTCATGGGAAGCCTTTGTTCGGTCGATTGCTGCTGATACGACCGTGGGGTCGATCAGAGGTTGCGTTTATCTGGCTGTTTTCCTGCAGCGGCAGACAAACGCGAAACAAGGCGCCTTCGCCAATCCTGCTCTGGACCGTAATAGTACCGCCATGGGCGGTGACAATCTGTTCTGAAATAAACAATCCCAGGCCCAGTCCGGCACCGATATGTTTGGCCGATACCCGTTCGAACTGCTGGAAAATCCGCTTCTGGTTTTCTTCACTGATACCGATCCCCTGGTCCTGCACGTCCACCAGCGCCCGGCCCTCTTCACTGTAGACTCTCACCGAGACCAGGCCCTTGGCCCCGTAGCGCAAAGCGTTGCTCAACAGGTTGGAAATCACCTGTTCAATACGAAATTCATCCCAATTTCCGATCACCGGTTGCTCGGCATCCAGCGTGACCGACGCCTCGGCGGCGTCGATTTGTTGGGAAAAGTTGTGCATCACGTCGCGAACCAGCGTCGAAAGGTCGAAACACGTCGACCGGATCGACAACTTGCCGGTGCGAATACGCGAAACGTCGAGCATGTCTTCGATCAAGCGTATGAGGCTTTTGATCTGCCGTTCGTCGCGGTCGACCATGGCGTGCATCTTGTCCAGGGTGAAGGCGGCGGCGTTGTCCCGGGCCAGGTGCATCTTGCGCAACTGGGT
>NZ_JBFUIC010000332.1:0-4342 GCF_056402075.1 Pseudomonas sp. P4_C3 | reverse complement strand
CATGTCGCCCAAGTTGCGGGGGGCTGGTTTTGAATTGAGGTCGTGCGGGGAGTGGCTCTGAAGGTAATGCCAATAACCCCCCAGTATTGCTTTCAACAGTTGATGGTTCTTGCGTAGCGTGCTCTTGGGCGCAAAACGCCCTTCCAGGTAGGTGGTACGGCTGGCACCTGTTTGTCTGCCATGCATAGCCCAGAAGCGAGGAAGGTAGTCTGCTTCTGCAGGTTCGCGCAGCTCGGTGTAAGTCAACTTTTGGAACTGGTCGAAACCGAATTGCTCCTCGCTTTGAACCAGTAGGCGATAATACTGGTTCTGTAATAGCAGATAGGCGTGGAACATGCGCTCGATTATCACACTGGGTTCTATTGTGAGCTTTTGCAGGAGCTGTTGCATCCAGCTTAACTCGTCGTCGGCGCAGCTTTGAGCGGACAACTCTAGATGTCTTTCGCCGGGGGCAGGAGCCAGCTCTTGCTGGTTCTCCTCATCGGCTAACTCCGAGTAGTCGTAGGGCAGGCAGACATTTGCGCTTAGGGTATTGGTTGCTGCTGCAATCAGCCATAGCCGCAAGCGGCTTGCAACCACAAGCTGGCTGTGCAGTTCAACTGGTGACAGTTCTGGATTGATGGAGTGTGCCAGCTCGCGGATGCTGGCCGCATCGGTTCGACTGCGGTTATGCCATTTGATGCCGAAATCTCTTGTCTCCTGCTTTGGCGTGCGCAGAGCACGCAGCCAGCAGTTTTCCGCGTGGGTGCTGCCGTTGAGATGTAGATGTGTCTCGTGTAAGCCTTCGCGGGCAAGATAGTCCTCAACCACCGGATCGTATGGGCTGACGATAGGTAAATGTCTTTCTGCCCAGTTTGGCTGCTCTCCCCTCGACCAGTGAGTAGCCCTCTGATCTAGTAGCCCGTCGCGGGGCAGCGCTAGCAGATGAGCAGCCGCCTGCAGGGGGAGGCCGGATATGCGACTCACTACGCTTTGCTGCCAGGCACCAAACTTCTGTTGCCTCACATACAACTTCCCGTGTTGGAACTTGAGAAATTCGTCTGCCATGGCCTGAAGGGTGGCGAGCAATAGAGAAGGCTTCTCTTTGCCAGTCGGATGACTAGTAAGCCGCTGGAAACTATGCTCAAAGACGTGGTCCGGCAGACGGGAGGACCAAGGGAGATAACCAAGATAAACTGCCTCTCGCAGGTCTTGTGAGCCCAAAGGTGTATGAAAAGGTGTATGCCTCACGAGGGACAGCACCTTGTGGCTGGCGAGCAGACTGGTACCGATTTGGGCAATAACTGAAGCGGCTTGTTCGCGCATGCTATTACTCAAGACTTGGTCGACCCTTCTTGATCGAGCTGCGCTTCAGACTCTTTTTTCCATTTCGTGCCAGCAATGTATGTTTTATTAATTTTTTTCCAGATGGCGTCATCACAAAGTAAGTCTGCGGCTTCTATTCTTGAGTTGGCGGGACTCTCACTTCCTGGATCAGGTTTAAAGGAGGCGTCATTGCAGGAAAGAAGTCCGTGAACCAGGTTTTTTGTATTGGCTGTTGCCTGTAATAGCCCCAAAAGTAAAGGACATGTCGCTACTAGATAGGTAAGGGGAAGTTCTGTGTGAGCTTCCTTAATGGATTTGAATTTATCAATAAATACTTTGGCAGAGGTGAGTGGATTGGTGCGGTCCAGCGCGGAACCGCCTGCAGAGCTGTTGGAGCCGCTACTCAAGTGGTAGTCCTGTTCCTCTATGTAGAACGCATTGATTACACACAGGGCGAACAACTCCATGAGGCTGGCGGCACCTACCCCGTCTTGGGCAACCTTGGGCCTGTTGGCATCACACACTTTCTCCAAGCTGAAGTAGAGGCGCGTCCAGACCTTGCCGATTAGCACAGCAGACGGATTGAGCTTTGTGCGAAGACTCGCTGTGTCGTGAAGCCATTGCTCGACAGCGCGTTCGAGCGTGGCGAGTTTTGCCGCATCGTCGGTTGCATCCTGCTCGCTGTCTTCCTCTTCGACAGTGTCATTTTCCCATTGTGGACGGGAAACACTCAGCGGTGGATAGGGCTTAGGTAAGACGCTGAGCACGGGATATTGTTTGGTATGGTCTGGTTCAAGTGCGAGCAAGCGGGCCATCAGACCTAAGATGTTGTAGATCGAGGCATACGTCCGTGAGGCAGTGCCTGATACGTCGACAAGACTCAGTGCAAAAGCGGGGAGATCTTTACTGCTTTTGAGGACGCTGAGGGCTGTCTTATAGTTAGACTCGCTTTCCTTGGGGGCCTGATCTGGTTTGCCCTTGTTGAGCCCGATAATGCCGGAATAGACCACTGCGCGGTTTGGGTTAGCACCGTATGGTGCGGAGAAAATTGTTACAGCATGACGCGCCCAGTTGAGAGCATCTTCTTTACGCCCAATACCCATGTATTGCTCGAATTGCTGACGAAGTGTCTGGGCGTCATCCCCGGTTCGGAGATCTTTACCCTTACGTCGTAGTACTTGGCCATACAGGGCTACGCTGCCGGGAGCGGCTAGCATGTAGTCGATGAGAGCTGCAGGCTTTTCCGCGCAAAGCCGAGTGACATCTGCGGAAAGGGCTGCAAAGCTGTTTTTGAGGTCTGCATTGCTGGGTTGGGGACGCAGGTATGCGGCGGTGTCAAAGTCACCGTCACGCACTGCAAGGTCGAATACGGCTTTGGTCAGTGCAGGTAGTTCGTGAGCAGCGATTGCGTCTACATCCACGCCGAATTTGTATAGGCTGCCCAATGCAAGAGCCCGAAGGCTTTCGCTTAGAGCTTCGGATAGTTCTTTATTCCATGCATAGGATTGTTGCTCATTTGAGTTGTTCTTTGCGAGGAAGGGCACGCACCGGCACAGTACCTGAAGTATTGAGCGCAACGGCTGTTTTAGCAGGAATTCGCGATACAGTTCTAGGTCGCGGGGCGTTTTGATTCGAAGTCCTTGCCGGACTAACTCATCCACCACTGTTGCGGGTTTTCTTTGGGCTTGCTCGCCCCATTTGTTGTAACTCAGTTTGTAAAGTTCTGAGTCGCTTTTCAGCAGGTTCCATAATGGGCGCAACTGAAGGCGCCGTTGCATGGGAAAGAGTTTGAGCAGGTATTGGTCTTCCAAATGGTCGACCATTTTATTGCGTTGATCTTTGCGTTCCGGCGTCTGATCATGCTTAGCCTCTCCGAGGCTGTCATAGAAATGATCGCGGACCATCAGGGAGTACAGCTCGATATCACCGGTAACTAAAATCACGAGGCGCGGGGTATCAAGGTATTTGCGAATGCATTCCAGTACATTACGCGCGTGCTGGGCATTGGTGTCTGCATCGTCAAAGGCGAGAATCAACGCATCGACACCTAGCGATTCGCAAGTAATATCGAACAGCGCATGCAAGTTTTTACGAAGGTCTGCACTGTGTCCGGCGCGCTCCAGACCCCATTCAAAAAACAACTCAGCATCTAGGTCTTGGAGCTGATCGTGACTCTTTGTGAAGAGACTCAAACCACCAGCAAGCTTCTTGAAACCCTCCCGGAAACTCTTGCTTACTCGCTCCCCTTCTAGCGTGGAGGCCTTTCTTGAGAGTGCGAGCATCTGTGTTTTGAGAGCTTTGAGTATGCTCAGGAGGATGATTTCACTACGCTCGATGCGACTGGGGTCGATGTACGCTAGAGACTCAACCGTGTGCGCCTTAAGGTCCTTTGGCAGGGCATGATAAGCGCTTTGGAGGAAGGTGGATTTGCCGGCGCCGCGAGTGCCATCAATGAAGTAGACCAAACCGCTGCCATAGGGGTAGTTCTTGGTGGGCCCAGTTCGCTCCACTCGCTTGGAATCTTGCTCAGCCTTGGCGAGGTCAGCGGTAATATTGTTTTTTAGATTCACATAACATGCATGCTGAACAAGCTGCTGCACATCGACGGTTGCGTTGTTGTCGCTGCAATCGAGATCGATGATGATGGTCTTACGGCTTTCTGTTTGTTCAGTCATGAGAGTCTCAAGGAAAGAATGGTGCCTTCACATTGATATCAGACCATATGACTGATACAAACTCCATATGATAAGGTCCTCCAAGACGCTCTCCCCACTGAATCGCCCCGAATTCCCTAGACACCCTGCAAGCTCATTGCATGACGCTTTTCAAACTCTACCGGTGACAACTGATTATTGAAACCATGACGGCGTTTCGGGTTATAGAACATCTCGATGTAATCGAACACATCACCCCCGTGCATCCTGTCGCGTGGTGTAAATTTTTCGTTTGAGCATTTGGTGTTCGCAGAGCACGTCGACGATCCGCTTTACGTGTTCGCGGTCTTGGCGTTGTGGCACCGAATGACGAACACTGGTGC
>NZ_JBFUIC010000331.1:0-4352 GCF_056402075.1 Pseudomonas sp. P4_C3 | reverse complement strand
ATGGACGGTTGGCCAGTCGTAATCTATTTCAAGGCATCCATCGACGCTCGAGCGTCGAGCCTTCTTCGTCGATTCACGCCCGCCACCGCGCCAAACCTCTCTGCACTTCCTTCTGAACTGGCCTTCTGGGCGCTGTGGCATTGCCGCCATGCGCGCCCGCCGGATTCCTGCTTTTTCCGCTGATTGTTCCTACCTATTCCGGTTGATGCCGGGATTAACGTGCGGGTGCTTTTGCGTACCCGTCTGACACGGAAAAAGAGAATTCCCATGAGTTGTGCCACGACCTCGTTTGCCACCAGGCTTGAAGCCCAGACATTTCTGGAGCAGAACCCGGACATTGAAATGTTCGAACTGTTCATCCTCGACAACAACGGAGTACCGCGGGGCAAGCTGCTGCATCGTGACGAGTTGCTGGCGGTGTATGAAAGCGGACGGCCATTGCCGAGCACCATCCTCGGCCTGACCATCAATGGCGATGACGTGGAGAACTCCGGGCTGGTCTGGGATGTCGGTGATATCGACTGCTGGGCCYACCCGATCAGCGGCAGTCTCACGCGCATGCCGTGGCGTCTGATACCGACGGCGGCCGTGCAGGTCAGCATGCATCCGACGGAGGGAATGCCCGCCACTATTGCCGATCCTCGTCATTTACTGGCGAAAGTCGTCGAAGGTTTACAGGCTGACGGCTATTACCCGGTCATGGCAGCGGAACTGGAGTTCTACCTGCTGGATCAGCAACGCGACAGCAATGGCCGGCCACAACCGGCACGGGATGTCGATGGCGGGCGTCCGCGCGGCACTCAGGTCTATGGTTTGCGCGAGCTTGAGCAGATCGAACCGTTCCTGGCCGATCTCTATAACGCCTGCAAGCTCCAGGGGATTCCAGCGCGCACGGCCATTTCCGAATACGCGCCGGGGCAAGTGGAAATCACCCTCGAACATCGCACCGACGCGCTACAGGCGATGGATGAAGCGGTGCGCTACAAGCGTCTGGTCAAGGGGGTGGCGCACAAGCACGGCATGACAGCCTGTTTCATGGCCAAGCCTTTCGATGACCTGGCCGGCACCGGGATGCACATGCACGTGAGCCTGGCGGACAAGGATGGCAACAACCTTTTCGCCAGCGAAGCCCCGGATGGAACGCCACTGCTCAAGCAGGCCGTCGCAGGCATGCTCAGTACCTTGCTCGATTCGCTCTTGCTGTTCTGCCCCAACGCCAACTCCTACCGTCGATTCCAGGCCAACAGCTATGCGCCACTGGCGGCCACCTGGGGCGTGGACAATCGCACCGTGAGTTTGCGCGTACCGGGCGGGCCGGCATATTCCCGGCACATCGAGCATAGGATCTGTGGCGCAGATGCCAATCCTTATCTGGCGGCTGCGGCGATTCTGGCCGGTATTCATCGCGGTATCCGCGAACAACTCGACCCTGGTGCGCCGGTGGAAGGCAACGGCTACGCCCAGGCTGCGAGACTGTTGCCGACAGACTGGCTGACCACCTTGCGATCGCTGGAAGGTTCGAGTTGGGCCAAAGAAGCCTTCGGCGGGGAATTCCTCAGTGTCTACCTGGCGGTGAAACGCRCCGAATATCGCCAATTCATGGGGGAGGTCGGTGAGCAGGACTGGCGCTGGTATTTGCATCAGGCTTGAGTCGAAGCTGTACCGGAGCTGAACCATTCTCAAATAGTCTGGAAGTATCAGGCTGGTTTATAAGCCAACTGATTGTTGGCTTCTTTTTCACGAAAAATTGATGGTTGGCTATCTAAAATTAGAGCTGTCTCGGTAAATGAAATTTTCACATTTGCCGAAGACACTTTTTCAGGACCCGCCGAATCTCATGCTTAAGATTAAAGCCGTGCGCCCCGAATGGGTGACACTGATTGCCAGCGCATTTTTGTTAGTTGGCTTCAATTTTGTACTCTGGCAGCACCTGTTCGAAATCACCGCATCCGACGGCAAAGGCATCGTCATGCGCGTGGCCTTTGGGGTGATGATCTTCGCGGCCTTCAACATTGTGCTGACCCTGCTGGCATTCCGGCCGGTGCTCAAGCCGGTCCTGACCCTGCTGTTCATGATCAGTGCGGGCGTGGCGTATTTCATGAGCCAGTATGGTGTTCTGATCGACACCGGCATGTTGCGTAACTTCGCTGAGACCAATGCTACGGAAGTGCGCGACTTACTGTCGCCAAAGTTGTTTGTTTTTATTGTGCTGCTCGGCGTTTTACCGTCTTGGCTGTTGTGGAAGACACCGGTTAATTATCGTCGCTGGCACCGTGAACTACTCAGTAAAGTTTTGGTGACTTTTGCCTCGGCAGCGGTCATTGGTGGTGTTGCACTGGTTAACTATCAAGGCCTGTCCTCGCTGTTTCGCAATCACCACGAGTTGCGCCTGATGGTGGTGCCAAGCAACTACATTGGTGCCTCGGCTGGTTTCTTGCGCGAGAAAGTAGCGAGCGCACAACAGCCCTTTGTCAAAATCGGTGAAGATGCCCAACGCAATCCAGCCTGGCAAACTCACGGGCGCAAATCCCTGACGGTTCTTGTCGTGGGTGAAAGTGCCCGGGCGGAGAACTTCGGCATCCTTGGCTACAACCGTGACACCACGCCGAAACTGAGTAAGGAAGACGGCCTGATCGCCTTCACCGATGTGCATTCCTGCGGGACTGAAACCGCCGTATCGGTGCCTTGCATGTTCTCCAATATGGGGCGCAAGGACTACAACGCCAGCAAGGCAAAGAACGAAGAAGGCCTGCTTGACGTGCTCAAGCACGCGGGTATCGACGTGATCTGGCGTGACAATCAGTCAGGCTGCAAAGGTACGTGCGATCGCGTCACCATTCAGGACGTCAGCAATCTGAAAGATCCGGCGCTGTGCGCCAACAGTGAATGCCGCGATGAAATCCTGCTGCAGGGGCTGCAACATTTCATCGATACCCTGGACAAGGATACAGTATTGGTATTGCACCAGATGGGCAGCCACGGTCCGGAGTACTTCAAGCGTTATCCGAAAGAGTTCGAGCGCTTCACCCCGGTTTGCGAGAGTAATGCCCTGAACAATTGCAGTCGCGAAAGTATCGTCAACGGCTACGACAACACCCTGGTATATACCGACCATGTACTGTCGACCTTGATCGATCTGTTGCGCAGTAACCAGGACAAAGTGGATACCGCGATGCTGTATCTGTCGGACCACGGCGAGTCCCTGGGTGAATACAACTTGTTCCTCCACGGCACGCCTTACATGCTGGCACCCGAGCAGCAAAAGCATGTAGCCATGTTTGCGTGGTTCTCCGACAGCTATAAAAAGTCGTTTGCGGTAGATACCCGTTGCCTGCAACAGAATCGTGAAAAGCCCCTGAGCCAGGACAACTTGTTCCATTCGATGCTTGGCCTGCTGGAAGTCAACAGCAAGGTCTACAACCAGGATCTGGACATGTTTGCCGGATGTCGTGGTCCAGTGGTCAACGGTGTGTTGGCCAAAGATTGAGTGCACAGGTTTTGTTTCACACGGCGGCCGCTGACTTGCGGCCTGTAGAACTTTCATCAAGAGCCATTGCACATGTCCGCTCAGCCTCCATCCGCCATCGAGCTTGAGATTGCCCGGCGCTACGACCAGGAGCACGCGCGCGTCTGCCTTCAGCCGCAAGCGCCGGGTCTGGCCGGGCGTCTGGCGCTCTGGCGTGAGGAGCGTCTGGTGCGCAATGCGCTCAAGGTCGCCGGCGAGCCGGGCCTGATCCTGGATGTGGCCTGCGGTGTGGGGCGTTTCTGGTCGGTGCTGGCCGAGCATGCGAATCGGGTAATTCTCGCGACAGATCCATCTCAAGACATCCTTGATCACGCTCGCACCCATCACCCTCAGAGTTTGTTGAAGCGGATCAAGACCTTTCAAAGCTCGGCGTTCTCGATTGGCTTGTCGGAGAACGCGGTTGACTGCATTTTTTGCATGCAACTGTTTCAGCACCTCACCAACCCGGAACATCGTCTGGCGATGCTGGGCGAGTTTTACCGGGTCAGTCGCGATACGGTGATTGTCGCAGTGCGCCTCGACGGTCTTTTCAAGGCCGCGCGCTCGGGTGTGGAAGGGCCGTTACCGAGCAAGACCGAGGTGGAAAGCGAATTCAGGCAGGCGGGTTTCCGGTTGCTCAGCCATCAGGACTTTTTTCCGGGTTGCGCGCGGATGCGGATCTACGTGCTGGGTAAGACCAGCTAGCCCGACGTTGTCGGACTATTCTGTATGTCACGCAGTAATTTTCGCTAACGCTCTTGTTCAGTGGATGCGCGGAAATCGCCGGGGGCGATATATACTGCGCGCCATTCTTCAAGGGAGAGCCGTGTGGCCATCGATATTCACT
>NZ_JBFUIC010000330.1:0-4367 GCF_056402075.1 Pseudomonas sp. P4_C3 | reverse complement strand
CCACTGGTTGACTCAGCGGCCCGGTCGCGTTGATCAGGAACTGCGCGCAAAACGTGCCTTTGTCGGCGGTGTACAGCGTCCAGCGTTTGTTGGCGTCGTCCCATTCGACGCGCTCGACATTCGCGCTCAGTTCTACCTTGTCCCGCAGGCCGAAGTGTTCCACCACATGGCGGGTGTAGCGGCGCAGTTCGGCCTGTCCGGCGAACATTTGCGTCCAGCGATAAGGGGCGAAAGACAATGAGTAAAGCGGCGAGGGCACATCGACTGCCGCGCCGGGATAGGTGTTCTGGCACCAGGTGCCGCCGAAGAAATCCCGTCGTTCCAGCAGGCGGAAATCGTCGATGCCGRCCTTGAGCAGATTGATTGCAGCACATTGGCCGCCAAACCCGCTGCCGATGATCAATACTTGAAAGGTCTGCATGGGCCTCCTCTTATGGTCATTGATCAACCCTTCTTTCATGTATAGCCGTTTCTGGAGACGAGGCTTTTGCTTTTACACGAGCGTGATGTCGCGATATTCAGCCTGTCAGTTGGTGATGGCTATTTGATCTCACCCTGATAGACTCCAGCACACAGGCACAGGCTGTTTTCGCATTCCGTCGAGTGGCACAGAGGCCCTATGGCAAAATCGGGAGGAAAGGGGGTTTCATTGGCCAGGAGGCTCTATACATCGCGAATCCTCGGGTTGGCCCTGGGATTGGTGTGCGTGAGTGTGGCGATGTATCCACTCGATCCGGCGCCCTGGGTCTGGGGATTCATGTGGTTCAACGGCCTGGTCTGGCCGCACCTGGCTTACCAATGGACGCACCGGGCCAGGACGCCTTATCACGCCGAACACCGCAATCTGCTGATCGATGCCTTTCTCGGCGGTTTCTGGATTGCCGCGATGCATTTCAATCCACTGCCCAGCGCGACCACCATTTCCATGATGGCCATGAACAACGTGGCCATCGGCGGCCTGCGCTTCCTGCTGGCCGGGACGGCCGCGCAAGTGCTGGGCGYCGGTGTTGGCTTGCAGATGTTCGCCCCGGCGTTCATTCCTGCCACCAGCCCGGTGCAGCTCTATGCCTGTTTGCCATTGCTGTGCCTGTATCCGTTGGCGCTGGGCTGGATCTGCTTCCGCCAGGCCCATACCCTCGGCCGTCAGAAACGTGAACTGCTGGCACTGAGCCGCACCGACAGCCTGACGGGCCTGCTGAACCATGGCACCTGGAAGGACCAGCTGGAGGTCGAGTTCCAGCGTTGCAAACGTCAGCAAAAAGGCGGGGCGATTGCGCTGATCGATATCGACCATTTCAAAGCCATCAACGATACCTACGGCCATGTTGCCGGTGACATCGTCCTGCGTCAGTTGAGCAAAATGCTCGGGCACAGCCTGCGAGCGACCGATGTCGCAGGGCGCTACGGCGGTGACGAGTTCTGCGTGATCCTTCCGGACCTGCCCCTGAACCGCGCCGCCGCCGTCATGGAGGCCCTGCGCGATCGATTCGCCACCTTGGGGGACGAGCAGAACCCGGCGCTGGAAGTCAGCCTGAGCATTGGCCTGGCGTCATTCAACCCGGCCCACGCCGACGCGATGCTCTGGCTCAATGACGCCGACCATGCGCTATACGAAGCCAAGACCAGCGGGCGTAATCGAGTGATCTGTTGCGGCAATGGCAAACCCCATCGCGAACTGCTCGACTCGGTGTGACTGTCCACAGCAAGACCTGTGTGAGCGAGCTTGCTCCGGGCGGCGATCCGACGAAAGCGGCGTGTCAGGCGGCAGTGGTGTTGGATGTGCTGACCCCTTCGCGGGCAAGCCCGCTCCCACAAGGATCTTGGGTGAATACAAAATTTGTGTTCAACAAAAATCCACTGTGGGAGCGAGCTTGCTCGCGATGGCGGCGCGTCGGTTTAAACCGTCATTCCTTCACGCTCATGAACTCTTCCGCGTAGCGGATGTATTCCTCGGGTTGCGTGTAGGTGTGAGTCAGCTCGGTCGCGTTCAGGTCCGACGTCTGGGTGAGTATCTGGCGTTGCTCGCGCAGGCTGTCGTAGGTCGCCTTGATCGCGGCGAAGTAAGCGCCATGGCCGTCGATGGTCACGCGCACACCCAGTTCGGCCAGGCGCTTGTCATCGCGTAGCAGCGGGTTGCCGTAGGTCACCAGCATCAGCGGCACGCTCAGGTGCTCGGCGATCTGCTCCAGATGGTCGAAGTCCTTTACGCCCACCATGCAGATACCGTCGGCCCCGGCGCGCTGGTATTGCCGGGTGCGGCTGATGATTTCCTGCACCGGCAGAATCCCCGCATGGGTGCGGGCGATGATCGCCATTTCCTTATCGCAGCGGGCTTCCAGTGCCGCGCGGATCTTGCCGACACCTTCGGCGACCGTGATCAGGTCGGTGGATTTGCGGCCAAACTGCGCAGGCAGCAGGGTGTCTTCGATGGTCAGCGCGGCGACGCCGGCCCGTTCGAGTTCGACGATGGTGCGCATGACGTTGAGCGCGTTGCCGTAGCCGTGGTCGGCGTCAGCAATCACCGGCAACTGGGCGACACGGCCGATGCGGGTGGCCTGTTCAGCGAATTCGCTGAGGGTGATCAGGGCAAAGTCAGGGGCGCCCAGCACTTGCAACGAGGCGACCGAACCACCAAGGATCCCGACTTCGAAGCCCAGGTCGGCGGCGATGCGGGCCGACATCGGGTCGAAAACCGAGGCTGTGTGGTAGCAGGTGTCGGAGGCGAACAATTGGCGAAAATTGCGGCGCAAATCTTGATGGGAAAGCCTGGACATATGAGTTCCACCAATGGAATGGAGGGGCTTGAGCAAAAGTGTCAACGCCGAAGAAATAAAAGGCTAACACGCGCACAGGAGGAGAATGATGACGAATTTGCCGGGTCAGGCAGATTGACGTCGCAACGATGGAGCTGATAAGTCACGCCGCCTCGGCCTGTTGCCGTTGGTCAAGCAGCGGCACGGCGCGCACCGAGTCGCCGGGTTGCAGTTGCAAGCGCTTGGCGGTCAGGCGGTCAACCACCAGGCTGTTGCCCTCCTGTCGTGCCGGGGCGCAGGTAATGCGGCAGCTTTCCAGGCGGCGATTGTGGATCAGCCAGAGGGGCGCTTTATCGTCCGGCGAGCCGATGGCCAGTGACAGCGGTTGGCTGTCGCGCACGGTGCGGATCCCGGAAACCGGGGCTTCAAGGACCGGTCCGCCGTCGAAGATATCGATGTAGCCCTTGTGGGCAAACCCTTCGGCGCTGAGGATTTTCAGGGCCTGCTCGGTATTCGGGTGGGCCTTGCCGATCACCGCCTGGGCCTGTTCGGTCAGCAGGCAGGTGTACAGCGGCTGGCGCGGCATCAATTCGGCGATGAACGATTTGTTGCCCAGCCCGGACAAGTGATCGGTGTGGCTGAAGTCCATCTTGAAAAAGTGCCGGCCGAGGCTGTCCCAGAACGGCGAGCCACCTTGTTCGTCGGCACTGCCGCGTAACTCGGCGATGAACCGGTTGCCGAACAGCTGCGTAAACTCGGCCACAAACAACAAACGCCCGAGCGAAAGCAAACGGCCGTTGCTTCCCTGGCGCTGATCGGGGCGCAGGTACAGCGAGCAGACTTCCGATTGCCCGGTCAATTCATTGCTCAGGAACAGGGTCGGGATCTGGCGCTCGATACCCAGGTCCGGTGCCGCACTGACCGTCAGTCCGACCCGGTAGTTGTACCAGGGCTCGCGCAGGCCGACGCCACCCGTCAGGGCGCTGACGCCCACCACTTGCTGCTCGTCGTCCTCGAGCACGAACAGATAATCGGCATCGGCCCGATCGACCTGCCCGGCGAAAGTGCGTTGGGCCCAGCGGATCCGGTGGGCCAGGCGTTCTTCGTCGGCCGGCAGGCTGGTAAGTCCCGGAACGGCCTGACGCACCAGCGTGAACAGGGCGGGCAGATCGGTGATCTGGACCGGACGGACAATCATGCGGCTGTTCCTTGTTCGTGTGTGCTCGGGCGGTGACGTCGCGGGCGGCTATTCACAGGGCGATCAGCCTGATCGGGCTGCCCTCGGTCACCTTCAGCGCCTTGCACATGGCTGCGTCCAGCGTGACGGGTTGCCCGGTGATGTAATCAAGATCGGCGACGATGGCCCGGTAATCCTTCAAGGACTCGTTGCTCACCAGAAAGCTGCCGCGGGCATCGATCACAGGTCCCGGCCGCGTGATAGCGCACTGGCTGTGGGCGATGGAACGAATGCCCGACGTGCGCGCATACAGGGTCGGGCCTCCATCGAACAAATCGATGTAGCTGTTGGTTTCGAAGCCTTCACGCTCGAGGATATCGAAGGCTTCCTGGCCGTCGGGGTGGATGCTGCCGATACAGTCCTGTGCTGCCTGGGGC
>NZ_JBFUIC010000329.1:0-4379 GCF_056402075.1 Pseudomonas sp. P4_C3 | reverse complement strand
TTCCAATACTGTGGCGTTTCCGGTCATCACAGTGTTTTCGTCGATAATGAGCGCAGGGTCTATCTTGCGAGCGATAGCCCGTAGCTCATCCTGACGTCCGGTTTTAAGCAGGTAGCCTATGGACTCAGGCATGGTCTTCAGGATCATAGGAATCAGAAGCACTGGCAGCAGCGCTACGTAAAACACCCACTGCCATCCATGACTCTCAATGAGTTGCTTGCCAGTGAGTGCAACCAAAATACCGCCCACGGAGTACCCCGCGAAAACGAGGGTCACCAGGCGAGTACGGAATTTGAGTGGAGAAAATTCACCCATCTGAGCGGTACAAATTGGCAGTACTCCGCCGATGCCAAGGCCCGCGATGAAGCGAGAAATGCTGAAGCTAATCGGGTCACTGGTGAGACCAGCCCCAGCAGTGAAAATACTGAACAAGGCCACACAGATTGCGATCATCCTGGGACGCCCAATACGGTCAGCTAGCGTTCCAAGAAATATCGCTCCGAGCATCGTTCCGAAGAGCGCAGAACCCGCCATGATGCCGGCGCTGGTTGGATCAATGTTCATGTCCTTCATGATCGCCGGAAGGGCTGCACCGACTACAGCGAGGTCATAGCCATCGATTATCAGAATGAGGACACACCAAAATAGAATGAGCCCATGGAAGCGAGTGAACTTCGATTCAACCGCAAGTGCATAAACGTTTACCGGCTGCATATCGCGTCTCCTTCGATCTTGTTTTTGTTTGTGAAGTGCCAGGCACCCGGTCTTGGAGGCATATCGAGGGGGGACGCACCGGTTGAAGACTCGGTTGTCTGCTTGAGATGCGACGCTTGGGCTACCTGCGTCGCATCGTAGGAGTTGGGTTTGCTGCGGCCTATGCCCTACGACATCGTTCTGCTTGACCGATTTGGACACCCATAGCAGGCCAGAAACGACCAATATGATCTTGGGGAAGAGATTTCCATCGGCATTTTGGCGGGTGAAACGAGTTGCAGATCTCAGTACGTAATCTAGCGGGGGAAGTAGTTCTTTTGTTCCGGAAGAAAGGCTTTTAGCTTTCGCCCGGTTCTTCAGCATTGGAGCGGCGATATGCGCCAGGGCTCACTCCCGTCCACTTCTTGAAGGCACGGTGAAATGCACTGCTTTCTTGGAAGCCTGTGCGAGYAGCTACTTCGGTTACTGTCATATTTGGCTGGCACAGCAGGTTTATCGCCATGTCGCGGCGCAGATTGTCTTTCAAACGCTGATAGCTCACCCCCTCGGCTTGGAGCCTTCGCTGAAGCGTCGAATATGACATGCCGAGCACTTTTGCCACCTTATCCAGCTCTGGCCATTCCTCTGGATTCAGGTCTCTCAATCTCATTCGGATCTGGGCGCTGATGCTGTCCTCGTTACGATATTTTACCAACAGACTAGCAGGCGACTCTTTCAAGAACGTCGATAGGCTCGCCTTGTTTTGCACGACCTTGAGGCTTAGAAAAATACGGTCAAAACGAATCATCGTAACTGGAGCGCCAAACTGAATTTCTTCACAAAAGCGCATCCGATAGTCGCTATCGTCGAGCGGTCGATTCGGTCTAAAGCAGAGTTCCTTTATCGGAATGCGTCTGTTGCCCAGCCAGCAGAGCAATCCATGTACCAAGATCAGCCATGTTCCGTAGCTAAAGAGGCGGCGCTCAATTCCTTTGTCATGGATAACGATGACGGCGGAGTCGTCTTCAAGCCTCAGCTCACCGTGAATATCGTCCAATACGAGGCGTAGAAATTTCAGAATCCGCCGCAACGCTTGCTCTAACGACTCGCAGTCAATCGAAGCCTGGCACATCAATCGGAAGCTACCTCGTCGCATTGGATGGCTATCGATTCCGAAAAACTCATCGTCGAGTAGATCTGAAAGAGCGACCCACAGGCGAGAAAATGCAGCCGCCGAAACCCTGGCCTGGGGAGAAGTGAGGAGTTCCGGATCTATACGCGCTTGCTGCAATGCGATGGATGTGTCCAGTTGGCGTCGCAATGCGCCATCGAGGGCTTCATGCACCAATCCAATCGAAGTAGTTCCCTTGTCCTGGATGAGCATGCTTATTCCTCTGCGCAGTTGAAATCTGACTTTATGCTGATTTTCAAATCTCTTCGGCAGGTCTCTGCTTTGAGCAACCTGACGAGCCTGAATTATTTATCTACGTTCCAGCTTCACGGCATTGCATGTCAACCCGAAGGTTTTGTCAGCAGGGAGCCCATTTGCAACCCCTCCTTCTAGCCCTCGATGCCTGGCCTCGATTATCCAAAGCATTCAACCAAGCTGAGGCGTTTGAGCATTGTCGGGGCCACTGATCACCGACAATATCCGTTTAAGAATCTCCAGCGTGGCTTACACCTGAAGTAAACCGGCGGCCGGCTATGCGGYACTGCCAAWTTGTGAGGAAACATCATGCGCATCGAAAACTCAGTCTTCCTRATTACTGGCGCAGGTTCTGGACTCGGGCTGGCTTCGGCGCGTGAGTTGGTGGACCGGGGTGCAAACGTGGTGCTGGTCGATGTGAACGAAGCCGCTGGTGTAGCTCGCGCTGACGAGCTRGGAAAACGTGCGATTTTCGTGCGAGCAGACATCACCAGTGAAARTGATTGCCGTACAGCAATTGCCTCTGCAGTAGGCGTCTTTGGCGCGTTGCATGGGGTGATCAACTGCGCGGGGGTTGCTCCAGCCGAACGGGTTTTAGGCCGTAATGGCGCACATGGGCTTGAGAGTTTTCGCCGAACTATCGAAATCAATTTGATCGGTAGCTTCAACATGGTTCGCCTTGCTGCTGAGGCTATGGCGGGAGGAGAGCCCGATGAAGAAGGTGAGCGCGGCGTAGTCATAAATACGGCCTCTGTCGCAGCTTTTGACGGTCAGACGGGCCAAGCCGCTTACGCCGCGTCCAAAGGTGGAGTGGCTGCCATGACATTGCCATTGGCACGCGACCTGGCTCGTTCAGGCATCCGTGTTATGTGCATTGCACCCGGAATATTTGAGACCCCGATGATGGCGGGTATGCCTCAGGACGTGCAGGCATCATTGGCAGCCAATGTGCCGTTCCCTCCACGGCTGGGACGGCCCTCCGAGTACGCGGCGYTGGCAGCGCACATCATCGAAAACTCCATGCTCAATGGTGAGGTGATTCGTTTGGATGGTGCTTTGAGAATGGCCGCGAAATAGCTCGAGCTAAAGGTCTGTGATCGGGCACAAGCCCCCCAACATGAAACAGAGGATTCAGTTATGAGCCATACCGACCCTATCGTCATTGTCAGTGCTGYCCGAACTCCGTTAGGAGGCTTTCTTGGGAATTTCAAGGAAGTCACCGCTGCGCAGCTGGGTGCGGTTGCAATTCGCGCCGCCGTGGAACGAGCCAGCCTGCAGCCCAGTGACATTGGCGAGGTCATCATGGGATGCGTGCTACAAGCTGGGCAAGGCCAGGCTCCGGCTCGCCAAGCTGCCCTGTTGGCGAATCTTCCGGAGCAAGTGGTGTGCTCAACAGTCAACAAGATGTGCGGCTCWGGCATGAAAGCGCTGATGTTCGGCCACGACCTTCTCCATGCCGGGAGCGCGGAAGTGGTGGTTGCCGGAGGTATGGAAAGCATGTCAAACGCTCCCTACCTGTTGGAGCGAGCTCGCTCAGGYTATCGAATGGGCCACAGTAAAATCATTGATCATATGTTTCTCGATGGGTTGGAAGATGCCTACGAGAAAGGCCGGCTCATGGGCACATACGCCGAAGACTGTGCTCAGAGTTATGGATTCACTCGAGACCAGCAGGATGAGTTTGCGATCAGCTCGTTGACCCGAGCTCAGAAGGCAATCACCGAAGGGCGTTTCCRGGACGAGATTGTCCCTGTGCTGGCTTCGTCTGGCCGTGAGACGGTTTCGATTGAAAGCGATGAACAGCCGGGTAAGGCCCGGATCGACAAAATTCCTACRTTGAAACCTGCGTTTCGCGAAGGCGGGACGGTGACTGCGGCGAACTCCAGTTCTATTTCGGATGGCTCGGCTGCCCTCGTGCTGATGCGCTTGTCTGAAGCCGAGCGTAGAGGCCTTACACCGTTGGCCCGGATAGCAGGTCATGCATCCTACGCGCACGCTCCCGGCCTCTTTGCCTCCGCTCCGGTCGGTGCGATTAAACGCTTGCTAGAGCGAACCAACTGGTCAATGCAGGATGTTGATCTCTTTGAGATCAATGAGGCCTTTGCCGTGGTGCCCATGGTTGTTATCCGAGACTTGAACGTCGGACATGAGCAATTAAATGTCCACGGTGGGGCATGCGCTTTGGGGCACCCGATTGGCGCGTCAGGCGCGCGYGTTGTTGTTACGTTGGTAAATGCCTTGAGGCAGAACACGCTAAAGC
>NZ_JBFUIC010000328.1:0-4392 GCF_056402075.1 Pseudomonas sp. P4_C3 | reverse complement strand
ATGCTGGTCGCCGCAGAAGTGCAGGGCCAGTACCCGCAATCGATGCATGCTCAGGGACATCAGGGCGTCGTCATGCAGCCCCAGTTGATCGAATTGTCGGCTCTGCTCCTGGGCCATCCGGTAATGACCGCAACAGAGATTGACCGCCAGGTGACCGGAAATCGCCAGTAACTGGCCAGCCACATCGTTGCACTGTCGGGCCAGGCGGTGGGCGCTGACGAAGGCGCCGACGGTTTCGTCGGTACCCCCCTGCGCGTGATAACAGGCGCTGCCCAGGGCCAGCATGAGGGCCATCTTCAGGCGCGGGCAAGGCTCGGGTGACTGCTCGAGCAAGGCCAGGGCCTTGCGCACATAACCGCCGTGTTCCTTGAGTAGTGACAACTCCTGCCACAGGGGAGTGGACTTCGCGGCCAGGCGTATCGCCAGTGCCTGCGGCCCTTGCGCGTGCAAACCCCAATCGAGGGCTGCACGGATGTCCTCCAGAGCCCGGCCATAGCGCTCGATCCACAGGTCGGTCGAGGTTTTCTCCCAGTCGTCCTGCGCCTGTTGCATCAGCACCAGGCAGCGCTCGGCATGGCGTTCCCGCGTGCCGGGCAGGTCGGCGGTTTGCGCAAGTTTTTCCTGGGCGTAGCCGCGGGTGGTGTCGAGCAGACGGTAGTACACGTCTTCGTCGCCCACTTCCACGTTCAGCAACGACTTGGCGACCAGTTGCGTGATTGAACCGAACACCTCGCGCGGTTCTATATGTTCGCCGACAATCACCGCCGCTGCCGACTCCAGGGTGAAGCCAGCGCAAAACACACTCAGTCGGCGCAGGCAGGTCTTTTCGCAGGCAGTGAGCAGTTCAAAGCTCCAGTCCAATGTTGCACGCAGGGTCTGATGGCGTGCCAGGGGCGTCTGGCAGGACTGGTTCAGCAACCGGAAGCTGCTTTGCAACTGCGCCAGCAAGCCGTGCAATCCGAAGTTGCCGACTTGCGCCGCTGCCAGTTCGATGGCCAGCGGTATGCCGTCCAGTCGATGGCAAATGTCTATCAGCAGCGGCAGTTCATCATCAGTCAGTTCAAAGCTGTCATGACTGGCCATGGCCCGCTCGACAAACAGTTGCAGGGCGGAAAAGGTCATGGCCTGGGCGCGGTCGAGGACGGCGATGGGCGGCGGGCAGTCGAGTGACTCCAGACGCTGGACGAATTCCCCTTCGGCCCGCAGGCTCTCGCGGCTGGTGGCGAGGATGTGCACGTGCGGCGCACTGCGCAGAATGTCTTCGCTGAGCTGGGCAATGGCGTCGACCAAGTGTTCGCAGTTGTCGATGATCAGCAGCATGTGGCGATCGCGCAGAGAGTCTGCAAGTCCGCTCAGGGGAGCGTCGTCGTGCAGGGCCAGTTCGAGTAGCGTCGCCAGATGACCGTTAATCATCAGCGGGCAGTTGATCGGGGCCAGGTCCAGCAGGTGAATGCCGTCCCGGTAGCGACCGATCATTTGTTCGGCGACCCGCAGGGCTACGGTGGTCTTGCCGATGCCGCCGGGGCCGAGGAGGGTGATGAAGCGCTGGCGGGGCAGTTGTTCCATCAGGTTGTCGACCAGGGTCTGCCGGCCGATCATGCGCGTGCGGCGCACCGGCAGGTTATGCCGGCTCGACGCGGTACGTGCGGGCTCCGGCGCTTGCTCGGCCTGCTCCAGTGAATGCGGTGCGACGAAACTGTACCCGCGCTGGGCCACGGTGACGATGTAGCGCTGGCCGGCCTGACCGTCGCCGAGCGCCTTGCGCAACGCGGCCATGTGCACCCGCAGGTTGATGTCTTCGACCACGCTGCTGGGCCAGACCCGGGCGATCAGCTGCTGCTTGCTGACCACGTTGCCGGCGTGCTCAAGCAGGATCAACAGAATGTCCATGGCGCGCCRCCCCAGGCGCAAGGGCTGGTCGGCCTCCATCACCAGGCGTTGTCCGGGGTAGACCCGGTAGGGGCCGAAATGAACAGCCTGTTCGGGGGAAAGGGTCAACGAGTCGCTCCTGCTGCATCCGTCTAATACGCGGTTTTCGAGCATATTCCTCAGGTTTTTTACCCAGCGCAATGCGCCGCCCGGGTGACTGAAGGGGCAGGCATTGACTCTAACGTATCGGCCAATGGCTGTCGGTCCCGTGATCATTGGGCGCGACAGACGGACAGCAGTTGCCGAGGCTTTTTGCGCGCCATGGAAATTTAACAACGTTTAACTCGTCGCGCGTCCGGTCTGCGCCAAAAATCGGTCCTACAAAGGGATTCAATCCATCGCAAGGACAGAGCAATGAGCAACGTGGTGGTGGTCTATCACAGTGGCTACGGGCACACCCGGGTCATGGCCGAAGCCGTGGCCGGGGGCGTGGAACGGCATCTGGGCAGCACCTGCCAGTTGATTCCGGTCGAGGACGTGGACGAGCACTGGGAGCGGCTGCACAACGCCGACGCCATCATCTTCGGCGCGCCGACCTACATGGGCAGCGCCTCGGCGGCCTTCAAGGCATTCATGGAGGCCACGGCGGCGTTCTACCTGGCCCAGCCCTGGCGCGACAAACTGGCAGCCGGTTTCACCAATTCCGGCTGCCTGTGCGGCGACAAACTCAACACATTGCTGCAGATGGCCGTGTTCGCCGCCCAGCACTCGATGATCTGGGTCGGCCTCGACCTGCTGCCGGCGCGCTCCAGCAGCGGTGCGTTCAACGGCCAGCTCAATCGCCTGGGCAGCTCACTGGGCGCCATGGCCCAGTCGAATGTCGAACAATCCCCCGACGATGCCCCTCCGCCCGAGGATCGCTGCACCGCCGCGCACCTGGGCGAGCGTGTGGCGCGCCTGGCGGATCGCATGAACCCGCTACCGGTTTGATTCACACCCCAACCCTCGTTAAGGAGGCATCACCCATGAGCACCTTCACTACCCGCGACGGCGTCGAGATCTACTACAAGGACTGGGGCACCGGTCAGCCGATTGTCTTCAGTCACGGCTGGCCGCTGAACGCCGACAGCTGGGAGTCGCAGATGATTTTCCTGGCCTCCAGGGGCTACCGGGTCATCGCCCACGACCGTCGCGGTCATGGGCGTTCCAGCCAGCCGTGGTCGGGCAATGACATGGACCATTACGCCGACGATCTGGCGCAGTTGATCGAGCTGCTCGATCTGCAAAACGCCGTGCTGTTCGGCTTCTCCACCGGCGGTGGCGAGGTGGCACGTTACATCGGTCGCCACGGCACCGGGCGCGTGGCCAAGGCCGGGCTGATTTCCGCGGTGCCGCCCCTGATGCTCAAGACCGAAGCCAACCCCGGCGGCCTGCCGCTGGACGTGTTCGACGGCATCCGCCAGGCCTCGCTGGCCGACCGTTCGCAGCTGTACGTCGACCTCGCCAGCGGCCCGTTCTTCGGCTTCAACAAACCCGGCGCGAAACCGTCCCAGGGTATGATCGACTGGTTCTGGATGCAGGGCATGATGGCCGGGCACAAGAACGCCTATGACTGCATCAAGGCGTTCTCGGAAACCGACTTCACCGAAGACCTGAAGAAGTTCGACGTGCCGACCCTGGTGGTGCATGGCGACGCGGATCAGGTGGTGCCGTACGAAGCGGCGGGCGTCGCCTCCGCCAGGCTGGTGAAGGGCTCGACCCTGAAGATTTACCCGGGCGCCCCTCACGGTTTGACGGACACCCACAAGGATCAGCTCAACGCTGACCTGTTGGCGTTCTTGAAAGGTTAAAAAGCCGGATCAAAAGATCGCAGGCTTCGCCAGCTCCTACAGGGTTGCGTGCATGCCCGTAGGAGCTGCCGAAGGCTGCGATCTTTTGCTTTTAAGGCCAAGCACCACCTGACTGCGCCACGCAAACGGATTGATGCCTTCGCTGCGGGTGAAGATGTGGCAGAAGTGCGCCTGATCGCAGAAGCCGCATTCAAGGCTGATCTGCGTAAGGCTCATGTCGGTGTACTGGATCAATTGCTTGGCCAGGACAATGCGCTGCTGGCGAATCCAGTCCTGGGGCGAGAGGCCGGTGCTGCACTTGAACGCGCGGGAGAAGTGACTGCGCGAGAGGGCGCAGGCCTGTGCCAGTTCGCTGACTTCCAGGCTGTCGCCCAGGCGTTCGAGGATCAGTTGTTTGACCAGCCGTTCGCGCTGCGGGCTGAGGCCGCCGGTGTGGGTCTTGCGTGGTTCGCTGGCAAGTGCGCGGGCGGTGGTGTGCTGTGGGGAAGCCATGGCCATTGTCCGGTCGGGGGAGGAAAAGCACTGGCGCCCGGTTTGAGCGATCAGCACCGTTACTCTGGAAAAACAGTTCTGCGCTGAGGGCTTCATTGTTGGCGGCGCCCGCTGTGGCTGACGAGTTAAACGTTGTTAATTCCATGCCCGAGGTTGTGAACACAGCACATCGTTGCAAGTG
>NZ_JBFUIC010000327.1:0-4427 GCF_056402075.1 Pseudomonas sp. P4_C3 | reverse complement strand
CCCAGTGATCCTGCGCGGCTCGGCACTCAAGCCGGTCGACGACAGCCCCTTCGTCAACGCAGTGTTCTCGCCGGAGTTCACCGACCTGGTGTTCCAGCAACCCGACAGCGAGCGCGAACGACTGGTGAACGAGTACCACAACACCAATTACTCGGTGGTGGTGGATTTGTTGTTGGCGACGGCGAGCTGAGATTTGCTGCGTCTGTAAGGCCGCCTTCGCGAGCAAGCCCGCTCCCACAGTAGTCCAGTGAACACAGGTCCATTGTGGGAGCGAGCCTGCTCGCGATGGGGCGATTGAAATCACCCAAAACACTCAATCCTGAACCCTTCCTGAAGATCCCCGAGATTGCCCCTGCAAGCTTTTGTATCGGGTTTACTCGCCAAACATCGGGGCGTAAGCTTCGCGCGTTTTCATCCATTACGGAGACCCACAGTGGGTACTTGTTCGAGTGACAGTTGTCGGCCGGTCTCGGTAACCGGCATTTTCTCGGCAAGATAACGCGCAGTCTCCTGTGCCGTTGTCTCGCCGAAAAGCGAGCAGCGGCATCCTGATCATGGCCAGTCCGGGCCATGTCCCGACGTCCCTCTCATCGACGCTGAACAGTGCGTGGTTTCGACTTTTTGTCGTGGCCGCCGCTCTATCGACACGCCTGTCATTCGTGACCGGCGCGCCAGGCCTTGCTTTGCCGGTTGTTCCGGCGGCAGCGGCGTGGACCTGCCTGCTCGACGGTTTCCCGGCTGACCAAAGGGGCACCAGCCATGAAACTTACCCTCAAGGAATTCTTCGCAGGCTTCCTGCGTAACCGCCACATCGCCCGGCACTTTCGCCGCCTGGCGTTGCTGGAAACCTTCACCGACACCACGGTCAGCCGTGAAGTCCCGCCCACCCTGGCGCAAACCCTGGTGGCCGCTGCCGGCAGCGACACCGGTCAATTGCTCAACACCCTGGGCAGTCACACCGACGGCTTGAGCGAACTCGAAGCCGATGCCCTGCGCGAGCAATTCGGCCTCAACGAAGTCGAGCACGAACAACCGCTGCCCTGGTGGACGCACCTGTGGCACTGCTACAAGAATCCGTTCAACCTGCTGCTGACGTTGCTGGCGGTCATCTCCTGGCTGACCGAAGACATGAAAGCCGCCATCGTGATTTTCTCCATGGTGGTGCTCTCGACCTTGCTGCGTTTCTGGCAGGAAACCAAATCCAATCAGGCCGCCGATGCCCTCAAGGCCATGGTCAGCAACGCTGCCACTGTGATGCGCCGGGACCTTGAGGAGCACAGCGCGCAGCGCATCGAATTGCCGATCAGGCAACTGGTGCCGGGCGATCTGATCGTGCTGTCGGCCGGTGACATGATTCCCGCCGATTGCCGGGTGCTCAGCGCCAAGGACCTGTTCGTCAGCCAGGCGGCGATGACCGGCGAATCGATGCCGGTGGAAAAATTTCCCCGCCAGCAGGACCATGACACACTCAATCCGCTGGACCTGGACAACATCCTGTTCATGGGCACCAACGTGGTGTCCGGCACGGCCATGGCGGTGATCCTCACCACCGGTAACAGCACCTATTTCGGCGCCCTGGCTCAGCGGGTCGGCGCCACTGACCGGGCGTCGACTTCGTTCCAGACCGGGGTCAACAAAGTCAGCTGGCTGCTGATCCGCTTTATGTTCGTGATGGCGCCACTGGTGTTGTTCATCAACGGTTTCACCAAGGGCGACTGGACCGAAGCGCTRCTGTTCGCGCTGTCGATTGCCGTGGGCCTGACCCCGGAAATGTTGCCGATGATCGTCACCTCGACCCTGGCCAAGGGCGCGGTGTTCCTGTCGCGCAAGAAAGTCATCGTCAAACGCCTCGACGCCATCCAGAACTTCGGCGCCATGGACGTGCTGTGCACCGACAAGACCGGCACCCTGACCCAGGACAAGATCTTCCTGGCGCGCAACGTCGACGTCTGGGGCAACGACTCCGATGACGTGCTGGAAATGGCCTACCTCAACAGCTACTACCAGACCGGCCTGAAAAACCTGCTGGATGTGGCGGTGCTCGAACATGTCGAAATCCACCGTGAGCTGAAAGTCGGCACGGCGTTTCGCAAGGTCGACGAGATTCCGTTCGACTTCACCCGCCGGCGCATGTCGGTGGTGGTCGCCGAGCGTGATCAACCGCACCTGCTGATCTGCAAGGGCGCGGTGGAAGAGGTGCTGGCGGTCTGCTCGCGGGTGCGTCACGGCGAAGTCGATGAAGCCTTGACCGAAGAACTGCTGGCGCGAATCCGTCAGGTCACTGCCTCGTTCAACGCAGAGGGCCTGCGGGTGGTGGCGGTCGCGGCACGGCCGATGGTCGAAGGGCGCGACACCTACAGCCTGGCCGATGAACAGGCACTGACGCTGATCGGTTACGTGGCGTTTCTCGATCCGCCGAAAGAAAGCACCGCACCGGCCATCAAGGCCCTGGCCGCCCATGGCGTGGCGGTGAAAGTGCTGACCGGCGACAACGAACTGGTGACGGCGAAAATCTGCCGCGAGGTCGGCCTGGAACAGCAAGGCCTGCTGATGGGCAACGACATCGAACGTATGAGCGATGCTGAGCTGGCGAAGGCGGTGGAGACCACCAACGTCTTCGCCAGGCTGACGCCGTCCCACAAGGAACGCATCGTCCGTCTGCTCAAGGGCAACGGCCATGTGGTCGGTTTCATGGGTGACGGCATCAACGACGCCCCGGCCCTGCGCACCGCCGACATCGGTATTTCGGTGGACAGCGCCGTGGACATCGCCAAGGAAGCGGCCGACATCATCCTGCTGGAAAAGAGCCTGATGGTGCTGGAGGAGGGCGTGCTGGAAGGGCGCCGGACCTTCGCCAACATGCTCAAGTACATCAAGATGACCGCCAGTTCGAACTTCGGCAACGTGTTCTCGGTGCTGGTGGCCAGTGCGTTCATCCCGTTCCTGCCGATGCTGCCGATGCACCTGCTGGTGCAGAACCTGCTCTACGACATTTCGCAGATCGCCATCCCGTTCGATAACGTCGATGACGAAATGCTCAAGCAACCACAGCGCTGGCAGCCGGGCGACGTCGGACGCTTCATGCTGTTTTTCGGGCCGATCAGCTCGATCTTCGACATCAGCACGTTCGCCTTGATGTGGTACGTGTTCGATGCCAACACCCCGGATCACCAGACCCTGTTCCAGTCCGGCTGGTTCGTGGTCGGGCTGCTGACCCAGACACTGATCGTGCACATGATCCGCACGCCGAAGATCCCGTTCCTGCAAAGCCGCGCGGCCATGCCGTTGCTGGTGATGACCGGACTGATCATGGCCGTGGGGATTTTCCTGCCGATGGGACCGCTGGCCCATTACTTCAAATTGCAGGCGTTGCCGTCGCTGTACTTCGTGTTCCTGCCGGTGATCCTGCTGGCGTACATGGCGCTGACCCAGGCGGTGAAGGGGTTCTACATTCGCCGGTTTGGCTGGCAATAAAGCCGCGAGGCTGGCCAATCAACGCACCCCCTGTGGGAGCGAGCTTGCTCGCGATAGCGGTGTATCAGTTGACATGGATATCGACTGACACTCAGTCATCGCGAGCAAGCTCGCTCCCACAGGGGGGGGCGTGTATTTTTCAAGGGATTCATCATGCAAGCACTTAACAACCTCAACCTGACCTCCCTGATCGACACCCTGGTCAGCCTCAGCACGGCCTTTATCCTCGGTGGCCTGATCGGTTTCGAGCGTCAGTACCGGCAACGCACCGCCGGCCTGCGCACCAACGTGCTGGTGGCGGTGGGCGCGGCGATTTTCGTCGACATGGCCAACCGGCTCGGCGGGGCCGAAGGCGCCGTGCGGGTCGTGGCGTACGTGGTCTCCGGTATCGGCTTTCTCGGCGCCGGGGTGATCATGCGCGAAGAGGGCAATGTGCGCGGCCTCAATACTGCCGCCACGCTCTGGACCTCGGCGGCAGTGGGTGCCTGCGCCGGTGCCGACCTGCTGGCCGAGGCCTTGCTTGGCACCTTGTTCGTGCTCGCGGCAAACACCTTGCTGCGGCCGATCGTCAACAACATCAACCGTCAGCCGCTGGATGTGATTTCGGCGGAAGTCACCAACATCGTCTATGTCATTGCCCGGCGTACGCAGCAGAAAACCGTGCTGGCCTTGCTCGAAGCCGAGCTTGCGCGCAGCAACTATCCGGCCAGCGATGTCGATGTGCATGCCTTCGGCGCGGATGAAATTGAAATCGAAGCCACCCTGGCCACCACCTCGGTCGATGGTGATGAACTGGATGCGCTGGTGGCGCGGATTTCGACGTCGAGCATGGTGGTGCAGGCGTTCTGGAGTCCGAGTACCACGGAGTAACGGCCAAGGTTTCCCGGGCAAGCGTCAGATTAACCAGCATTTATTTAGGAATATTCCTACATAAACCCAGGAAGGTCTTCCGT
>NZ_JBFUIC010000326.1:0-4439 GCF_056402075.1 Pseudomonas sp. P4_C3 | reverse complement strand
GTCCAGTGCCGCGCGCAAATCCATGAACTTAAAAGTGAAACCAGCCTGTAACAAACGCGCCGGGGTGGCGCGCTGGCCGCCCAGCAACAGTAAGGACAACTCACCCAGCCCCACCTTCAATACGAAGGCCGGCATCGGCATGAACGCCGGGCGATGCAGTACGCTACCCAGCGTCTTGGCAAACTCGCGGTTGCGCACCGGTTTGGGCGCGCACGCATTATAGGGACCGCTGGCCTCGTTGCGATGCAGAAGAAAATCAATCAGGGCGATTTGATCGTCGATATGAATCCACGGCATCCACTGCCGGCCGTTGCCGATGGGCCCTCCCAGACCCAGTTTGAACGGCAGTAACAGCCGCGACAAAAAGCCACCCTCCGCCGACAGCACCAACCCGGTACGGATGTGAATGACGCGAATGCCCATCGCTTCGGCCCGCTGTGCAGTCTCCTCCCAGGCGATGCATAACTGGCTGGCGAAGTCTTCACTGATCGGCCCCGAATCCTCGGTCAGTTCACGCTCGCCGCCGTTGCCATACCAGCCGACAGCTGAACCGGAAATCAGGACCCGGGGTTTCTGCTCGCGACTTTCGAGCCACGCCAGCAGGGTTTCGGTGAGCGTGATGCGACTGCTCCACAACAAGGCTTTTCGCTTGTGCGTCCAGGGTCGGTCGGCAATCGGCGCTCCGGCCAGATTGACGATCGCATCCACTGGCTCCTGCCCCAGATCCTCCAGCCGGGCAATTCCACGCACTTGGGTACCACATGTTTTCGCGACTTTTTCAGGCTGGCGACTCCAGACTGTCAGGCGATATCCCTGACCCGACCAGTGCCGGCAAAGCTGACGTCCTATCAAACCAGTACCGCCGGTCAGCAATATGTGCATGACTTCTTCCTCGCGTGGCGTTTTACCCTGTCCATTAGTCTATTTTTATAAGCAGGGATCTTTGGTATCGAGCAGGCTCTATGTTTAACAATAGGCCAAGCTGTCAGAACGAGAACGCTAAAAGTTATACCAACAAACAATATTGTACAGGTTTGAACCCCGGCGTAGTCTGTACAGAAAGGTAAACGAGGCACCTATGACTGTACCTATCGCAATCATTGGCACCGGCATTGCCGGACTCTCCGCCGCCCAGGCCCTGACTGACCTCGGGCATGTGGTTCAACTGTTCGATAAAAGCCGCGGTAGTGGCGGGCGCATGTCGAGCAAACGCAGCGATGCGGGTGCTCTGGACATGGGTGCGCAGTATTTCACCGCCCGTGACCGTCGCTTTGTCACCGAAGTCCAGCGCTGGCAGGCCAAGGGCTGGGTTGCCGAGTGGACGCCGCAGCTGTACACCTACCATGGTGGCCAGCTTAACCTGTCGCCAGACGAGCAGACCCGCTGGGTCGGCACGCCGCATATGAGCGCCATCACCCGCGCCCTGCTTGGTGAACTTGAAGTGCATTTCGCCTGCCGGATCACCGAGGTCTATCGCGGTGAAGAACACTGGCATCTGCAGGACGCCGAGGGCTTCACCCACGGACCGTTCAGCCACGTGGTCATCGCCACGCCAGCCCCGCAGGCCACGGCTTTGCTGGCATCTGCGCCGAAACTCGCCGGTGCCGCCGCCGGGGTGAAAATGGACCCGACCTGGGCCATCGCCCTCGCCTTCGAAACGCCACTGGAAACGCCCATGGAAGGCTGCTTCGTGCAGGACAGCCCCCTCGACTGGCTGGCTCGCAACCGCAGCAAACCCGGGCGTGACAACACTCTCGACACCTGGGTGCTGCACGCAACCAGCGCCTGGAGTCGCCAGCACATTGACCTGTCCAAGGAAGCCGTGATCGAACAACTGCATGGCGCCTTCGCCGAACTGCTGCACGATTCCATGCCCGCACCGACCTTCAGCCTCGCCCACCGCTGGCTCTACGCCCGCCCCGCCAGCAGTCACGAATGGGGCACCCTGGCCGATGCAGACCTGGGGCTGTATGCCTGTGGCGACTGGTGCCTGTCCGGGCGCGTCGAAGGGGCCTGGCTCAGCGGTCAGGAAGCCGCTCGCCGCTTGCATGAACACCTGCAGTAAGCAAAGGCATCAACCCGAGCAAATCGCTGCTGTCGCCATGGACAGCAGCCCGCCACAATACTTATACACAACATTTGACTTGTACAACTTCGAATCTATGATGAAGTTATCCTGTACAGACTCGACCGTCTGCACCGGTTCAGATTCGAGGTGCTCCGATGTCCCACGCCCACGCCAAACCGAAAATCGCCATCAGCGCCTGCCTGATGGGGCTCGACGTGCGCTACAACGGCGGGCACAAGGAATCGCGGTTGTGCAGCCGCACCCTCACTGATTACTTCGATTTCATCCCGGTCTGCCCGGAAGTGGCCATCGGCCTGGGCGTGCCCCGCCAACCGATTCGGCCAGTGGGCAGCGCAGATCAACCCGAAGCCGTGGGCACCCTCGACCACAAGCTTAACGTGACACAACCGTTGGCCACCTACGGCCGGGACATGGCAGCGCAGTTGGGGGATATCTGCGGCTACATCTTCATGCAAAATTCCCCGTCCTGTGGCCTGGAGCGGGTCAAGGTCTACCACGCCAACGGCGCACGGGCGGATATTGGCGGGCACGGGATCTACGCCCGGGCCTTCTGCCTGCGGCACCCGGACTTGCCGGTGGAGGAAGACGGCCGGCTCAACGATCCGGTGCTGCGGGAAAACTTCCTCACCCGGGTGTTCGCCTACAGCGCCTGGCAGCAGCTACGTCAAGAGGGCATGACCCGGCACGGTCTCACGGGCTTTCACTCGCGCTACAAATACCTGCTGATGGCCCACAACCCGGTGCAATACAAAACCCTGGGCAATCTGCTGGGCAACATGGGCAAAACCGATCCGCAGGAACTGGGCCCCCGCTATTTCAGCGAACTGATGTCGGCGCTGAAAAAATGCGCCACCCGCCGCACTCACACCAACGTCCTGCAACACCTCAGCGGCTACCTGAAACAGGCCATCAGCGGCGAAGACAAGCAGGAAGTGCAGCACGTAATCAGCCAATACCGCCTGGGTATCGTACCGCTGGTGGTGCCGCTGACGCTGCTCAAGCATCACTTTCGCCAACACCCCGATCCGTACATCGCACAGCAGGTTTACCTGCAACCGCACCCRGAAAACCTCAGCCTGCGAAACGCCATCTGATGAAAAAAAAACTCGACACCAGCGCCCGCGAAGACCTCGGCGATGACTTTGAAAAGGCGTTGGACGAAGGCTGGCTGCCGATCCGAGAAGTGGSGCGGAAAACCGGCGTCAATGCCGTGACCTTGCGCGCCTGGGAGCGGCGCTACGGTCTGATCGTGCCGCAACGCACACCCAAGGGGCATCGGTTGTTCTCGGCCGACCATGTACAACGCATCCAGGCCATTCTCACCTGGCTCAACCGTGGCGTTGCCGTCAGCCAGGTCAAGCAACTGCTCGACACGCCGCAAGCCTTCAGCGAGTCCGTCGACAACGATTGGCACGCCTTGCTGCAAACGTTGCTGCAGGCGGTCAGCGGATTGCAGGAGCGCACTCTGGATGACAGCGTCAATCAGGCGATGGCGTTGTATCCGCCGCGAACCCTGTGCGAACAGTTGCTGATGCCCTTGCTGGCCGCTCTGGAGCAACGCTGGCAAGGCCAGTTCGGTGCGCAGATGGAGCGGGGCTTTTTTTGTGCCTGGCTGCGTAGCAAGTTCGGTGCACGCATCTACCATAACAATCGTCAGTTGTGCACCGCGCCGCTGCTGCTGATCAACCACTCGGACCTGCCCATGGAGCCGCACCTTTGGCTAACGGCCTGGCTGATCAGCAGCGCCGATTGCCCGGTGGAAGTCTTCGACGGGCCACTGCCGGTCGGCGAACTGGCATTGGCGGTCGAACTTCTGCAACCCCGTGGGATTCTGCTGTACTCAAGCAAAGCCCTGAATCCGGCGCAGCTGCCGAAACTTTTCAAAGGTGTCAGTTGCCCAAAAATGATTGCCGGACCAACGGTATGCATCCACCACACCGAGTTGTCTGTCAGTACTGTCGAGATCGCTGATTTGTACCTGGCCGAAGATCCGCTGTCGGCACATCAGGCACTCGTTCAGCGCGGGCTGATTTAAATGAATCGCGTGGATACCAACATGCAATTGATCTGGCTGCGCAGCGACTTGCGCCTGCATGACAACACCGCCCTCTCGGCTGCCGCGGCTCGCGGCCCGTGCGTGGCGGCATTTCTGTTGAGCCCGGAACAATGGCTGGAACACGACGATGCGCCCTGCAAAGTGGACTTTTGGCTGCGTAACCTACGCGAGTTGAGCCGCGAACTGGGTCAACTGAACATTCCCCTGCTGGTCCGCCTGGCACCTCGCTGGGATGACGCACCCAGCGTATTGCTGAACCTGTGCCGACAGTTGCAGATCGAAGCTGTGTACCTC
>NZ_JBFUIC010000325.1:0-4439 GCF_056402075.1 Pseudomonas sp. P4_C3 | reverse complement strand
GCGTTACGCCGAAGTGAAGCGTTTGCTCGAGCGCATTGCCGATGGCTTCAAGGCCCGGGGCATCAAGGTCGAGATTGGCTGCAAGCAGCTGTACCACGACCGCGAGGAAGTGACCTGCCATTTGCGCCGGCTGGATGTGAAGAAGCCCAAGTCCCGCTAACCACACCACCCCCTGTAGGAGCTGGCTTGCCAGCGAAGGGTCCCTTGAGTCATGCGCCGAATTTGCGGACGCCTTCGCTGGCAAGCCAGCTCCTACAGGGGGTGGTGTGGTTAGCGGGACTTGGGCTTCTTCACATCCAGCCGGCGCAAATGGCAGGTCACTTCCTCGCGGTCGTGGTACAGCTGCTTGCAGCCAATCTCGACCTTGATGCCCCGGGCCTTGAAGCCATCGGCAATGCGCTCGAGCAAACGCTTCACTTCGGCGTAACGCTGCTTCATCGGCAGCTTGAGGTTAACCACCGCTTCACGACAATGCCCCTCGCCGATCCACTCTTCCAGCATCGCGGCGTTGCGCGCCGGCTTCTCGACGATGTCGCAGACCATCCAGTCCACCGGTTGCTTGGGCTTGAAGGTGAAACCGTCGGCCATCAAGTGCTGCACCAGACCGGTGTCCATCAGGCTTTCGGCCATCGGGCCGTTGTCGATCGCCGTCACCAACATGCCGCGGTTGACCAGTTGCCAGGTCCAGCCACCGGGGGCGGCCCCGAGGTCAACGCCGGTCATGTCGCTGTGCAGGCGCTCGTCCCACTGGTCGCGCGGGATGAAGTGGTGCCAGGCCTCTTCCAGCTTGAGGGTCGAGCGGCTCGGCGCTTCGCGTGGAAACTTCAGGCGCGGAATGCCCATTGGCCACATGGCCGAGTTGTTTGACTCGGCCAGGCCCATGAACACTTCACGCCCACTCTTGAAGGTCAGCAACAGGCGCGGCTTATGCGCGTCTTCCACCAGTTTGCCAGCGGCCATCAGCGCCTTGCGCAGGTGCACTTCGAATTTCTTGCAGAAGTTCGACAGTTCCTTGCCGTCATTGGTGTCGACCATTTCCAGCCACAGGCTGCCGCACAGCGGAAAGTCCGCCATATGCGCGAGGATCACGCTGATGCGGTCGGTTTCCGGCAGATCGATGAAAATCCCCCGAGCCCACTGGCGCGGGAAGATCAGCTCGGCGAAACGCTGCCCGCGCATCAGGCGCTCGGCGCCGTCTTCTTCGGTGCAGACGAATTCGGCGCAGGCAGTTGCAGCTTTGGCCTTGGCATAACCGGCCACATTCAAGCGCGCGGCGAGGTCGGAAATCTCGGAACAGACTTCGCCTTCGAAGCCCGGCCGGCAATGCATAAAGAGGGTGTTCATTCTTACTCCTGGGCAATGGCGAGGAATTTCGGCCACTGCACGATGCCCAGGCTTGCGTTGAAGCAAAGCCTGTCACGAAAACCCGCGCATGATAGCTGACTTCGGAACCTCGGACTTGCCCATAGAATCGAGTTATTAGCCAGCTACTTAAAACAGGGCTAGGTTTAATGTTCTGCCCGTCCCCTCAGTCCGTAGCCGTGCGGACTTTAAGGAGTGATCGCAATGCCGTCCCTCGATAGCCTGAAAACGCTCAAGACCCTGCAAGTCGGCAACAAGACCTACCACTATTTCAGCCTGCCCGATGCCGCCAAAAGCCTGGGCGACCTGGACAAGTTGCCGATGTCCTTGAAAGTCCTGCTGGAAAACCTGCTGCGCTGGGAAGACGAAAAAACCGTCACCGGCGCCGACCTCAAGGCCCTGGCCGCGTGGCTCAAGGAGCGTCGCTCCGACCGCGAAATCCAGTACCGCCCGGCGCGGGTCTTGATGCAAGACTTCACTGGCGTTCCCGCTGTGGTCGACCTGGCCGCGATGCGTGCGGCGATGGCCAAGGCCGGCGGCAATCCACAGCGGATCAACCCGCTGTCGCCGGTAGACCTGGTGATCGACCACTCGGTGATGGTCGACAAGTTCGCCAGCAGCAGCGCCTTCGAGCAAAACGTCGACATTGAAATGCAGCGCAATGGCGAGCGTTATGCGTTCCTGCGCTGGGGCCAGAGTGCCTTTGACAATTTCAGCGTGGTGCCGCCGGGCACCGGGATCTGCCACCAGGTGAATCTTGAATACCTCGGCCGCACGGTCTGGACCAAGGACGAGGACGACCGCACCTATGCCTTCCCCGACACTTTGGTCGGCACCGATTCCCACACCACCATGATCAACGGCCTCGGCGTGCTCGGCTGGGGCGTTGGCGGTATCGAGGCGGAAGCGGCGATGCTCGGGCAACCGGTGTCGATGCTGATTCCCGAAGTCATCGGTTTCAAACTCACCGGCAAGCTCAAGGAAGGCATCACCGCCACCGACCTGGTGCTGACTGTCACCCAGATGCTGCGCAAGAAAGGCGTGGTGGGCAAATTCGTCGAGTTCTACGGCGATGGCCTCGCCGACCTGCCGCTCGCCGACCGCGCGACCATCGCCAACATGGCCCCGGAATACGGCGCCACCTGCGGTTTCTTCCCGGTGGACGACGTCACGCTGGAGTACCTGCGCCTCTCAGGCCGCCCCCTCGAAACGGTGCAACTGGTCGAGGCCTACAGCAAGGCCCAGGGGCTGTGGCGCCTGCCCGGCCAGGAACCGCTGTTCACCGACACCCTGGCGCTGGACATGGGCCGCGTCGAAGCCTGCCTCGCGGGGCCGAAACGCCCGCAGGACCGGGTATCGCTGCCGAATGTCGCCCAAGCCTTCAGCGACTTCGTCGACCTGCAATTCAAACCCACCAGCAAGGAAGAAGGCCGCCTGGAAAGCGAGGGGGGCGGCGGCGTCGCCGTCGGCAACGCCGATCTGGCCGGCGAAGCGGATTACGACTATGAAGGCCAGACCTATCGCCTGAAAAACGGCGCGGTGGTGATTGCCGCGATCACCTCCTGCACCAACACCTCCAACCCGAGCGTGATGATGGCGGCCGGGCTGGTGGCGAAGAAGGCTGTGGAAAAAGGCCTGAAACGCAAGCCTTGGGTGAAGAGCTCGCTGGCCCCCGGCTCGAAAGTGGTCACCGACTACTACAAGGCGGCCGGCCTGACCCGTTACCTCGATGAATTGGGCTTCGCCCTGGTCGGCTATGGCTGCACCACCTGCATCGGCAACTCCGGGCCGCTGTCGGAGCCCATCGAAAAAGCCATCCAGCAAGCCGACCTCACCGTGGCATCGGTGCTCTCAGGCAATCGCAACTTCGAAGGCCGGGTGCATCCACTGGTGAAAACCAACTGGCTGGCCTCCCCGCCGCTGGTGGTCGCCTACGCGCTGGCCGGCACGGTGCGCACTGACCTCAGCCGCGAACCGTTGGGCGATGACAAGGACGGCAAACCGGTTTACCTGCGGGATATCTGGCCAAGCAGCAAAGAAATTGCCGACGCGGTGAATCAGGTCAACACCGCGATGTTCCACAAGGAATACGCCGAAGTGTTTGCCGGTGACGCGCAATGGCAGGCGATCAAGGTTCCGCAAGCGGCGACCTATGTCTGGCAGGCCGACTCGACCTACATCCAGCATCCGCCGTTTTTCGATGACATCGGCGGCCCGCCGCCTGTGGTCAAGGATATCTGCGCAGCGAACATTCTCGCGTTGCTCGGCGACTCGGTGACCACCGACCACATCTCCCCCGCCGGCAACATCAAGGCCGACAGCCCGGCAGGGCAATACTTGCGCGACAAAGGCGTGGAGCCACGGGACTTCAACTCCTACGGCTCGCGGCGCGGCAACCACGAAGTGATGATGCGCGGCACCTTCGCCAACATCCGCATACGCAACGAAATGCTCGGCGGCGAGGAAGGCGGCAACACCCGCTACATTCCCACCGGGGAAAAAATGCCGATCTACGACGCCGCCATGCGCTATCAGGCTTCGGGCACGCCGCTGGTGGTGATCGCCGGCCAGGAATACGGCACCGGGTCGAGCCGCGACTGGGCGGCCAAGGGCACCAATCTGTTGGGGGTGAAAGCGGTCATCGCCGAAAGCTTCGAGCGGATTCACCGCTCCAATCTGGTGGGCATGGGCGTGTTGCCGCTGCAGTTCAAGCTGGACCAGAACCGCAAGAGCCTGAAACTGGGCGGCAGTGAAACCCTGGACATCCTCGGATTGACCGGCGTCGAGCTGACGCCACGGATGAACCTGTCGCTGGTCATCACCCGTGAAGACGGCAGCAAGGAAAAGGTCGAGGTGTTGTGCCGGATCGATACGCTCAATGAAGTGGAATACTTCAAGTCGGGAGGAATTTTGCATTACGTGTTGCGGCAGTTGATTGCCTCATAACGGCTCGCTCCCACAAGTGCAAATCAGGCAAACTCCTCGCGMAGCATCGCCACRAACGCCTCGCGCGCCGGGTGCACCCCGGCGTTTTCGTGCCAGTAAAACAGGTTGTCGACGGCGGTCAGTTCGGGGAA
>NZ_JBFUIC010000324.1:0-4461 GCF_056402075.1 Pseudomonas sp. P4_C3 | reverse complement strand
CTTGATGGAACCAACACCGTCAATAGCGTCTAAATTTCAGAGCATCTTCCCCACCACGAAGGAACGACTCATGTACAAGTCTCGATCATTGATTGCAGCGATTACCTGTTTGACCCTGATCAGCGGCTCGGTGACGGCGCTGGCCGATCCCGGTAACGGCCAGGGCAACGGGAAGGTCAATCATGGCAACCAGGGTGGTCATGGCAACAAGAACAAGAATTCCGGCGGCGGGGACTGGAGCAACGGCCCGAGCATCAACCGTGGTAGCGTGCTCGAGATCATTGGCGTGAATACGGGCTACTGGAGCCCCGGGCCTGACCTGCCACCGGGTATTCAAAAGAACCTTGCCCGAGGCAAGCCGCTTCCACCCGGCATTGCGAAAAAACTGGATGGCCGACTGGTCGGCCGGCTGCCCCACTATGATGGCTACGAATGGCAGCAAGTCGGCACGGATCTGATCCTGGTTGCGCTGGCCACCGGGCTTGTCTATGAAATTCTCGACGGTGCGTTTGATTAAAGTGTGGAAGGTAGTCTTCCCGCTGACTCAAGGTGCTCCAGCCGTCTGTCGTAGTGCTTGAACTGTTGGAGGGATATCGCGTCATACGTCACGCGATATCAACCTCCTACGGAAGCAATCATGCTTTTTAAAAACAAGAGTCTCGTTGCTGTAATGTCATGCGCCATGATGCTTGCAGCCGCCCCGTTACTCCCTGATGGCCTGTCGATCATGGGTTCCGCATACGCGAAGGACGGCGGTGGCGGTGGCGGTGGCGGTGGCGGCGGTGGCGGCGGTGGAAACGGCGGCGGAAATGGTGGCGGAAACGGCGCAGGCCACGGCGGCGGTATGGGTGGCGGACACGCCGGTACAGGCCACTCTGGCAGTAACGGCCGCGGCAACGGGCTGGACAGCGACCATGCTGGCAAATCCGTGCGCGACCATGGCCTGAGCGGGAACCACTACGGTAGTGAGCGCAACGATGACAACGGTCATGGCACCACGACCTCAGGCCTCGCCCATTCCAAGGATACTCGCGGCATCTCCAAGGCCAGGGCTATTTCGGCTTCGACGCCAGGTGATCACAACACCAAAGGCTTGAGTAAAGCCGGACTGTCGACCTCGAAAAAATCCCATTGAGTTCGCGGTTGTAGACATCAGTTTCTGAAAAGCCCAAAACCCGCTGAAAGGCGGGTTTTTTTGCAATTGGAATTTGATCGCCGGACATTACACGGACACGCAAAAGCGCCAGGACGTTATCAATGAGTAATGACAGGTTCGTGACCGCAGCTTCTACCGGCCCCATTTGCACTCACCAGACGCCACCGCTCGCACCGGACAACCGGTGGCACGAGCGGTACCGAGGGCTGGCCTGAAAGGGTCGCGGCTATTTCGCCGGCACTTCAGGCTTGATATCCCCGCAAAAAATATCGACGTTGCCATCGGTCGCAGCCGTGCGCACGACCACCGAATACTTGCCGTCAAGCAACGTCTGCAACGGCACAGGCGCGGTTCTGGTAAAAGACCAGCCGCGTACGGCTTGGCGTTCGGTGTTGACGGTGTCGTTCATCGCATAGGCGACTGACCCGGGTTGCTGGCAAGTGCCGTTATTGATGAACGAGTAAAGGCGCAAGGGCAGGATAACCCCGGTTGGAACACCGCTGACGAAGAAACTGAGCCCGGTTTTCTTGTCCCAGTCGGTCAACGTGACGGTGCCGATCTGACCGGCGTTTTGCCGGGTGGCGACCAGGGTAACGTTCACGCCGTGGGTCGATGAAGTGGTGCAGCCAAACAGGCTTGTCGCAACCATGAGTGCTGCCAGTGAGGTTTTGAGCTTCATTGCCAAACTCCTGAGCTGAAGAACTGCAATGGGGGGGAGTTAGCCGGTATAGCTCATTTATCGCTTTCATGACGTCGTCCATATAAGGCTTTCCATTTTTGACCGGTGATGGTGGGGCGTCTGTCCCCTTCGCCAGTCATATGGCGGCGTAGCCGCGCAAACCGGCTACATTTGTAACTGGTCGAGCCTGCGTGGACTGCCTGCCGGTACACGCGCTTCGCTGCCGATGAAGGTTTGCAGTGGTTACACGTGCAGTTAAAGGATTGTGCGGTCAGTTGAGTCTACTCATCATCCGCATGGGACGATTGGCGACTGGAGTGACTCATGAATCAACAAGGCAGCCATCCGCAAGAGCGGAGTCCAGGCACTCCACCGCGGGGTACCGTGCGCAGCCTGTTGATCCCGCAATGGCTCGGCAACTATCGGCCCGACTGGCTGCGAGGCGATGTGGTCGCCGGGCTGACGGCAGCGGCCGTGGTCATTCCCAAGGCGCTGGCGTACGCCACGATTGCCGGCCTGCCTGTGCAGGTCGGGTTGTACACGGTGCTGGTGCCGATGGTGATCTATGCCGTGCTCGGCACCTCGCGCCCGCTCAGTGTCAGCACCACGACCACCCTGGCCATTCTCGCCGGCTCCGCGTTGGGCCAGATCAGCCCCGATGGCGATGCGGCGACCTTGCTCGCGGCTTCCGCCACGCTGGCCCTGATGGTGGGCGCGATCCTGATCGTCGCGGGGTTGCTGCGCCTGGGTTTCGTCGCCAATTTCATTTCCGAACCGGTACTGGTGGGTTTCAAGGCCGGCATCGGTGTGGTCATCGTGCTCGACCAGCTACCAAAATTGCTCGGTACTCACATCGACAAAGGTGGCTTCCTGCACAATCTGCTGGCCACGGTTCAGAGCATCGGTCATGCCTCGCTGCCCACCGTGGCGGTCGGTGTGTTCATGGTACTGCTGCTGGTCGGCATGAAGCGTTTTACGCCGCGGCTGCCCGCACCCTTGATTGCGGTGGCGCTGGGCATAATCGCCATGAGCCTGTTTGGCCTGGAGAGCTTTGGTGTGTCCGCCGTCGGCCTGGTGCCGATCGGATTGCCCGCGCCGACCCTGCCGGTATGGTCGTTGGCCGCAACCCTGTGGCCTTCGGCGATGGGCATCGCGCTGATGAGTTTCACCGAAACCATCGCGGCGGGGCGCGCGTTCGCCCGCAGTGACGAGCCCGTGCCACAGCCGAATCGGGAGCTGCTGGCCACTGGCGTTGCCAACATCGGCGGCGCATTTCTCGGGGCCATGGTCGCGGGTGGCGGGACCACTCAAACGGCGGTGAACCGTTTGGCCGGTGCCCGTTCGCAACTGGCCGCACTGGTCACCGCAGCACTGGCTTTGGGTACTTGCCTGCTGCTGGCGCCGCTGATTGGCCTGATGCCCAATGCCACGCTCGCAGCCGTGGTGATTGTGTATTCGGTGGGCTTGATCGAGCCGGCGGAATTTCGCGAGATCCTGTCGGTTCGCCGTACCGAATTTGCCTGGGCCGTAGTGGCCATGATCGGCGTGATGTTGCTGGGCACGCTGCAAGGGATCGTCGTGGCGATTATCGTCTCGTTGCTGGCCCTGGCCTATCAGGTCTCGGACCCGCCCGTGCATGTCCTCGGGCGCAAGCCTGGCACCAATGTGTATCGGCCGCAGTCCGCCGAACACCTCGATGACGAACACTTTGACGGGCTGCTGTTGCTTCGGCCTGAAGGGCGGATTTTTTTCGCCAACGCCCAGCGCATCGGCATGAAGATGCGACCCCTGATCGAAGATGCAAGGCCCCGCGTGGTGATACTGGACCTGCGCAGCGTGTTCGACCTGGAGTACACCGCCCTGAAAATGCTCACCGGGGCGGAACAGCAACTGCGGGAAAAAGGCATTTCACTGTGGCTGGTGGGCATGAGCCCTGGCGTATGGGACATGGTCACCAAGGCACCRTTGGGTCGTACGCTGGGTGAAGCGCGCATGTTCCTGAACCTGGAGCAGGCGGTTGAACATTACCAGCGCAGTCGAGGCTGAATGAACGCGGCCGGGCGCACTCCGGACGCTGTGTGACGCATTGAAGGAGGTAACGGGCATGGCAAAGAAGAAGGCTGCACCGAAAAGCAAACCGGTCGAAGGCGACAAGCTCAAGAACAAGGTGTATCTCGAGGAACTGGCGAAGCTGCATGTCGAGCTGGTCAAGCTGCAGGAGTGGGTGCAGCACACGGGCGCGAAGATTTGCATCATCTTCGAGGGCCGTGATGGCGCCGGCAAGGGCGGGACCATCAAGGCACTGACCGAACGGGTCAGTCCGCGAGTGTTCCGGGTGATGGCGTTGCCGGCACCGACCGACCGGGAAAAAAGCCAGATGTATTTGCAACGTTATCTGCCGCACATGCCGGCGGCCGGTGAAGTGGTGATCTTCGATCGCAGCTGGTACAACCGCGCCGGGGTCGAGCGGGTCATGGGATTTTGCAGCGAAGAGCAGGTGCGCACGTTTCTCACCGTGGCGCCGCGCGTCGAACAGGCACTGGTCGAATCGGGAATCATCCTGATCAAGTACTGGCTTGAAGTGAGCGAGGAGGAACAGACCCGTCGCCTCAAGGCACGTATCACC
>NZ_JBFUIC010000323.1:0-4461 GCF_056402075.1 Pseudomonas sp. P4_C3 | reverse complement strand
CTGACACACCATCGCGAGCAAGCTCGCTCCTACAGGGGCTGCGACAAGCCGACAATCGTGCGTGCGGAAATCTGACCTGCAGGTTTACAATCGATGCTCCTGATCAGGAGTAATCCCGTGCTGACACATCTCGATTCCCAAGGTCGCGCCAACATGGTCGACGTCACTGAAAAAGCTGTGACGTTCCGTGAGGCGACCGCCCAAGCGCTGGTGCGCATGCTGCCCGAAACCCTGCAGATGATCGTCAGCGGCGGCCACCCCAAGGGTGATGTGTTTGCCGTGGCGCGCATTGCCGGCATTCAGGCAGCGAAAAAAACCAGCGATCTGATTCCCCTGTGCCATCCGCTGATGCTGACCGGCGTCAAGGTCGAGCTCAGTGCCGAAGGCGACGATTCGGTGCGCATCGTGGCGCGCTGCAAGCTGTCCGGGCAGACCGGCGTCGAGATGGAGGCGCTGACCGCTGCCAGTGTCGCCGCGCTGACCATCTACGACATGTGCAAGGCCGTGGACCGCGGCATGATCATCGAAAGCGTGCGTCTGCTGGAGAAGGTCGGCGGCAAGAGCGGTCATTTCCAGGCGGAGCAATCATGAACGTTACCGTGAAGTTTTTCGCTCGTTATCGTGAAGCGCTGGGGTTGGACTCGGTGAAGGTTCAAGGCGATTTCGCCACCGTTGACGACGTCCGCGCACTGTTGGCCCAGCGAGACGGTGCCGAGGTATTGAGCGAGCAAAACCTGATGTGCGCCCGCAACGAAGACCTGTGCCAGCTCGACGAACCGGTCAGCGAGGGCGATGAAGTGGCGTTCTTCCCGACTGTGACCGGAGGCTGAACCATGGCGATTCGCGTGCAGTCCACGCCGTTCGACCCGGGTGCCGAGGTCAACGCCATGCACGATGCCAATGTCGGCGTGGGTGCGGTGGTGAGTTTTGTCGGCTATGTGCGCGACTTCAATGACGGCCTCGACGTTGCCGGGATGTTCCTCGAGCACTACCCGGGCATGACCGAAAAAGCCCTCGGCAAGATAGCCACCGAGGCCGAACAGCGCTGGCCGCTGCTCAAGCTGGAAGTGTTGCACCGCATCGGCGCCCTGGAGCCGGGCGAGCCGATTGTCTTCGTCGGCGCGGCCAGCGCCCATCGTCAGGCGGCATTCGACGCCTGCGCCTTTGTCATGGATTACCTGAAAACCCGTGCGCCGTTCTGGAAGAAAGAAAACACCAGTGACGGACCGCGTTGGGTCGAGGGGCGTGACAGTGATCATGCGGCGGCGGATCGCTGGAAGCAGTAGTTTCTGCGGCGTTCTTGAGTCAGTCATCGTCGGAACGCCGCCCGGAGCAGGCTCGCTCCCACAGGGTTCTGTGTCGTACACAAAATTTGTGTTTAACCAGATCTACTGTGGGAGCGAGCTTGCTCGCGATGGCGTCATCGGCACCACTAAAAATCTTGCTGATCCACCACCCGACAATCGGCCGGTTCGGTCTGTATTTGCCTGATTGACGGATAATACATAAAAGTCCAGTATGGAATTATAAGTACAAAAAAAGGTTTCCACCCGTTTCAGCTTTTTCTTCTGTCTTGCCAAACCAACAACAACCGCGAGAAAACGAACATGAAGAAGTTCCCCCTCATCACCGGTCTGGCCCTTAGCCTGTTGGCGTGCAGCTCTGTGTTCGCCGCCGAGAAAACCCTGCGCATCGGTATTGAAGCGGCGTATCCACCGTTCGCCTCGAAAACCGACAAAGGCGAAATCGTCGGTTTCGACTATGACATCGGCAATGCCCTGTGCGCACAGATGAAGGCCAAGTGTGTGTGGGTCGAAGGTGAGTTCGACGGTCTGATTCCTTCCCTGAAGGTGAAGAAAATCGACATGGCGCTGTCGTCCATGACCATCAACGAAGACCGCAAGAAGTCGGTGGATTTCACCCACAAGTACTATTTCACTTCGTCGCGCCTGGTGATGAAGGATGGCGCGGTGGTGGATGACCAATACGCCAGCCTCAAGGGCAAGACCGTCGGTGTGCAGCGCGCCACCACCACCGACCGTTATGCCACCGAGGTGTTCGAGCCCAAGGGCATCAACGTCAAGCGCTACAGCAACAACGAAGAAATCTACATGGACCTGGCCGCCGGTCGCCTCGACGCGATTTTTGCCGACACCATTCCGCTCAATGACTTCCTGTCGATGCCGCGTGGCAAGGGTTATGCCTTTGTCGGGCCGGAGTTGAAAGATCCGAAGTATGTGGGCGAGGGGGCCGGGATTGCCGTGCGCAAGGGCAATATCGAACTGGTCAGCGAGCTGAATACGGCCATTGATGGCATTCGCAGCAGTGGTGAGTACCAGAAGATTTCCGAGAAGTATTTCAAGTCGGACATTTACGGCGACTGATAGTCCGCTATCGCGAGCAAGCTCGCTCCCACAATGTTCCTGTGTTCGCAGGTCTAATGTGGGAGCGAGCTTGCTCGCGATGAGGCCCGCACAGTCAGTGCAAATCTCAGGGCCTAGCCCTTCAATTCCTTCAAATGCTTGTACACCGTCGCCCGGCCCATGTTCAGTACATTGGCCACGTAGTTCGATGCGCTTTTGCCCTTGAACGCACCTTCGGCGTGCAACGCCAGTACCAGTTCACGCTTGTGGTCGCGGGTCAGCAGATTCAGGCTCAGCTGGCGTTCACGCAGCCAGGCGTGGAGGAAGGTGTTGATCCGCTCCTGCCAGTCATCGCGGAACAGTGAATCCGGTTGCGGGATCAGCTTGGTCGGCGACAGGAACAGGTCCAAAGCAGCCTTGGCATTTTCGAACAACGAAATGTTCAGGTTGATGCACAGCACCGCCAGCGGACGACCTTCGCTGTCCCGTAGCACCGTGCTGAGGCTGCGAATCTTCTGACCATCCCAGTTGAGCTTTTCGTAAGGCCCGATGTTTCGCTCGCTGACATCGTCGCTGAGCATGTCTTCCAGCGCCGAGTCGTCGCCGATTTCCCGCTTGGACAGGTTGTTGGCGATGTAGTCGACCTTTTGCGTACGCAGGTCGTGCAGCACCACTTCAGCATGGGGAAAGAACAGTGTGGCGATGGCATCGGCGATCGCCCGGAAGTTATCCAGCGACGCAGTGTTCGGGGCCGAGTCTTTTTCGGGGGCGTTCATACGGTGGAACTCCAGGCAGCGTCAGCGCCCCATCAAAGGGGCTCTGAAAGTGTGCCGTAATCGTGTGGGCGCGTCACCTGAGGATCAGGATCAGGATCAGGATCAGGATCAGCCGAGACGGGCAGGGGAGAGCATTTCGGCATTCAGGCCGAAACGGCCAAGTGACTCGGGCAGCGCTGCACCGCGCACCAGTGCCGCGCTGGCCTGGCCCATGGCTGGCGATGTCTGGATGCCATAACCGCCCTGTGCCGCGACCCAGAACAGCCCCGGTACCTGTGGATCGAAGCCGGACAGCAAGTCGCCGTCGCTGACGAAGCTGCGCAGGCCGGCCCAGGTGCGAGTCGGGCGGCGAATGGTCAGGGTCGTGGCCTCCTCGATCTGGTAGATGCCCATGGCGATGTCCAGCTCTTCGGGCTGTACGTCGTGGGGTTCGACCGGGTCGGCGTTGGCCGGCGAGCCGAGGAACATCCCGGCGTCGGGTTTCATGTAGAAGGATTCGTCGAGGCTGACCAGCATCGGCCAATGGTGGATGTCCACGCCTTCGGGGCCGGCGAAGATGAACGCGGCACGGCGTTTGGGTTGCAGGCCCAGCGGCTTGGCGCCAGCCAGTTCACCGATTTTGTCGGCCCAGGCGCCGGCGGCGTTGATGATGATCGGTGCGCTGAACGTCTGGCTGCCGGTCTGGACGTGCCATGTACCCTGGCCGTCGCGGCTCAGGCTGACGACTTCGCTATCGGTATGCACGTCACCCTGGTTGCGGCGGATACCGCGCAAATAGCCCTGGTGCAGGGCGTCGGTGTCGATGTCGCTGGCGGTCGGGTCGTAGATGGCGCCGTGGACCTTTTCCCGGCGCAGGATCGGCACCAGCGCGCAGGCCTCGTCGACGCCGAGCAATTGCATCTCTGGCACCGTGGTTTTTGCGCTCTGGTATTGCCTGTTCAGTTCGTCCGGGTCACCGGTCAAGTCCACGGTCATTTCGCCACGCGGGGTCAGCAGCGGGTGTTCGCAGAAACCGCTGGGCGGGTTGTCGAAAAAGTCCCGGCTGGCCAAGGTCAACGCCCGCACTTGCGGGGTGCCGTAGGCCGCGGTGTACAGCGCCGCCGAACGACCGGTGGAGTGATAGGCCGGATGGGATTCGCGTTCGAGCACGATCACGCGGCCGTGCTGCGACAGCCAGAAACCCGTGGAAGCACCGGCAATCCCGCCGCCGATGATGATGAAATCTGCCTGGCTCATGAACGTCTCCTGATAACGCGCGATGCCAATGGTTCGGTACCCTTGTAGGAGCGAGCTTGCTCGCGATGGTGGATCAGGCACCACTG
>NZ_JBFUIC010000322.1:0-4463 GCF_056402075.1 Pseudomonas sp. P4_C3 | reverse complement strand
ATATTTTGCATGGCTACGGCAGCGTTCCCAAGGGGCCTTTGCCCACCAGTATCTGGGGGCATGCCAGCGTGCCTATGGCCTCTTACGATCTGGATAAAGCCCGACAATTGTTGGAAGCCTCCGGTGTACCTAAGCAGGACTGGAAGGTCTCGATGCAGTACATCAGTGGCATCTATGCAAACGCTGCTGAACTATTTCAGGCGACGGCGTCTCAGGTTGGCGTTGAGGTGGAGTTACTCCCCGGCGAGTGGGGTGTGATCTGGGATAAGGCAAAGAAGCTGGATACCGCTCCCAACATGCAATCTATGGCTTGGTGGCCGACGTATCCGACACCCAGCGATTGGCTTTTCAGTGAGTTCCATACAGAAAAAACCACGCTATTCAATCTGTCTCACTACAGCAACCCAAACTTTGATCAGTTGATCGAAGAGGCGGCGGCGTTAGAGGGCAGTGATCGGGCCAAGTCCACTGAAAAGTACGTGCAGGCCCAGCAGATACTGGCCAAGGACGCTCCTGCGATCTGGTACGCCGACGTGCAGCAGATACGTGTCTCCCGCAAAGACATCAAGGGTATGGAAAAGAGCCTGAATCCTGCTTATGAGGCGATTCTCTACTACAACCTGAATCGCTGAATGCTTAGTCGTCTTTGATGAAGTGGTACGTGTAATACCTGATTTGCCATGTAAATCGATAACCAGGCAGTTAGTTAATTTGCCTGGTCATTCCCTCAAGGGTTAATCCGCTTTTGGGGTTTTTATGTAGGGCGTAAGAAGTCAGGGTCAAGTTTTTTAGCCACAAGGGGTATTCCAAATGGCGAAGTATATAGCTCAGCGATTGATAGTGATGTTCTTCATTCTTTTGGGAGTGTTGACCATCACCTTCGTTCTGAGCCGAGCTCTTCCGGGTTCCCCGGTAGAAATGATGCTGGGAAACCACCCCACGGTGGAGCAGATTGCCGTCGCACGGGAAAAACTGGGGTTGGATAAGCCTCTGCCGATCCAATACTTCAGTTACATCGGTGATCTTCTGCGAGGTGATTTTGGCACTAGTCTGCGCACCGGGCGGCCGGTGATGGAGGAAGTGGTCAGGCGGGTTGGCGCGACTTTTGAACTGACATTCCTGGCGATGTTCTGGGTGGTGGTGCTAGGGGTGCCGATCGGTGTCATCTCGGCGGCGCGGCAGAACTCAGTGGTCGATAATGCGGCACGAGCGGGGTCCATCGCAGGGACGGCGTTTCCAGTTTTCATCCTGGCCATGGGCTTGCAGTTATTGTTCTACGGCAAGCTCAACTGGCTGCCCCTGCAAGGACGTATCGATGCTTCCATTCTTCTCGATAGCCCTTTTGAGCGTGTGACAGGCTTTTACCTGATCGACACTCTGCTGGCCGGTAATTTCGTAGCACTGTGGAGCGCCATCAAACACCTGACGCTACCCGTGCTCACCCTGGTCATCGTGACCTTGGCCACTGTCACCCGGATCACCCGCAACATGATGGTGGAGGTGTTATCCGAGGAGTACATCCGTACGGCCGTTTCTTACGGTGTACCCAAGTGGCGTATCCATTACGCCTATGCCCTGAAGGCGACAATGATTCCGCTCCTGACAGTGGTGGGCCTGACCTTCGGTTACCTGCTCGGTGGTGCGGTAGTCGTTGAGTTCATTTTCGATTGGCCTGGCCTGGGCGGCTTCGTGGTGTTTTCAATTGCCCAGAATGATTTCCCCGCTGTGATGGGCGCCACCCTGGTGCTGGCCACGACGTATCTGTCGATCAACCTGATCGTTGATCTCTTGTATCACCTTGTTGATCCGAGGTTGCGAGTCCAATGAGTATCCAAGACGTATCCCTGTCCATGCCCTCGCGAGCCCCATCATGGCGTATCAAAGCCTTGGCGTTTGCCAGCGATAACAAGTTGTTTGTATTCGGCGCGCTGTTATTGCTGCTGATCATCCTGGCGGCAGTCTTCGCCCCCTGGCTTGCACCTTATGAGCCGAACAAGATTGTCTTTTCCCAGAAATTGCTGGCACCCAACTGGGCACACTGGATGGGCACCGACGAGTTTGGTCGCGACATTCTTTCACGGGTGCTTTATGGCGCACGCACCTCGCTGATCATCGGAGTGAGCGTGACTCTGATTGCGATGCTGATCGGGATTCCGATCGGGCTTGTTTCCGGTTACTTCGGTGGTCGAGTGGATACGCTGCTGATGCGTTTCACAGATGTGTTCCTGGCCTTTCCACCGCTGTTGTTGCCGATCGCTATCACCGCTGCGCTGGGATCGGGATTGGCCAATGCCATGTTAGCGCTCGCTGTCTCCTGGTTTCCCTGGTACGCGAGGATCATGCGCGGTGCGGTAGTACGGGTTCGGTCAGAAACCTATATCCATGCCGCCCGTTCCATGGGCGTCAGTCACTGCCGTATCTTGCTTCGCCATGTACTGCCCAATGCCACCACGCCTGTGATCGTGCAGGGGTCCATGGACTTTGGTTACACCATTCTCGCCGCTGCCTCGCTGAGCTTTATCGGGCTGGGGGCCAAGCCGCCCATGATCGAATGGGGGCTGATGGCCGCAGCGTCGCGCTCGCAGTTACTCGAGAATCCCTGGACGGTGCTGTTTCCCGGAGTGGCGATTTTTGTCCTGGTGCTGGCCGTCAACCTGGTAGGTGACGGGCTGCGCGATGTGCTTGATCCAAAGAAGGGGATGCGCTGATGATCGACGAATCCTTGCAGTATTCGACTATTGAGCGTCTCGCCGCTGCGAATAACGACGCAGCTCAAGACCTGGTGCTGGAAGTGGAAGGGCTGACGGTGTCCTTCCCAGGTTTGTTCAAGACCGTACAGGCCGTACGCGGCATCGACCTTAAGATAAGGCGCGGCGAGATCCTCGGGTTGGTGGGGGAATCGGGCTCGGGCAAGTCAATGACGGCCATGTCCTGCCTTGGATTGATGCCTGAGGCCGCTCGGCTGGGAGGCAGTGTCAGGGTCGCCGGACAGCAGGTCAACGGCGCGTCGGCGTCGCAGCTGGCGGTTTTGCGTGGCGGTGGCGCGGCGATGATCTTCCAGAATCCGATGAAGGCGCTCAACCCGTTCTTCACCGTCGGGCGGCAGATGATCGATGTCATCGGCTGCCATCGGCAACTGAGTAAGGCAGAAATCCGCGCCGAGGCGCTGAGCTCGCTGGAAGCGGTGAGCATGCCCGACCCCTCTCTAGCGCTAGCCAAGTACCCGCACCAGATGTCTGGCGGTCAGTTGCAGCGCGTGGTGATTGCGATGGCGCTGGCCTGTCGGCCAAAACTGCTGATCGCCGATGAGCCGACCACGGCGCTGGACGTCACAGTGCAGGCGCAGATCATCGCCCTGCTGCGCAAACTGGCACGGGAGCAGGACCTGGCGATTCTGTTTATCACCCACAACCTTGGGGTAGTGGCTTCGCTCTGTGACCGGGTGGCGGTGATGTATGCCGGCGAAGTGGTGGAGAGCGGTCCGGTGGGCGAGGTGTTCAAGCGACCTGCACACCCCTACACCCTGAAGTTGATGGGCACCRTGCCCAAGTTGGGGCAGGGACCCCAGCCCCTGGGCTTCATCCCGGGGCAGGTGCCGAACATGGCGGCTCCCCCGGCTGGCTGTGCCTTCAACCCACGTTGTGAACGCGCCACCGGACGCTGCAATCAGGCTGCGCCGAGGGTTGTCATCGGCAAGGAGCACTGGGCAGCTTGCCACAACATATTGGTCAAGGTGTGAGGCTTCTTTGAAAGGTAAACGGCTATGAATAACAACAAACAGCCCGCACTGTTGAGCGTCAATCAGTTGCACAAGACCTACGCCAGCCGCGATGGCCTGGTGACCGCCATTGACCACATCAGCCTGGAGGTGCAGGTCGGTGAGACGGTCGCGCTGGTGGGGGAATCCGGTTGTGGCAAAAGTACGGTGGCCGCGACCTTGCTCGGTCTGCTGCCAGCCGATAGTGGGCAAATTCTGGTCGAAGGTCGGCCGCTGCCCACTGATGCCAGGGCGCGGGGCAGGAGCTTGAGTATGGTGTTCCAGAACCCGTATGCCTCGCTGAACCCAAAAATGACGATCAAGGCGATTGTTGCCGAGCCGCTGAAGGTTGCCTTTGGTTTGCGCGGTAGCGCCTTGCACGCGCGCATTCTCACGCTGCTGGGAAATGTGGGGATGGGCGAGGAGCACATGGAACGCTATCCCCATGAATTCTCCGGTGGCCAGTTGCAGCGTATCGCTATCGCCCGGGCCCTGGCGCTGGAGTCAAAACTGCTGATCCTCGATGAGCCTACGGCGGCGCTCGACGTGTCGGTCCAGGCCCAGGTGCTGCAACTGCTCAAGACGCTGCAGACCGACAATGGCCTGAGCTACCTGTTCATCAGCCACGACCTTGCGACGGTCGAGTATCTGGCGCAGCAGGTGCTGGTGATGTACTTGGGGCGCATCGTCGAGGCCGGGCCTGTGG
>NZ_JBFUIC010000321.1:0-4474 GCF_056402075.1 Pseudomonas sp. P4_C3 | reverse complement strand
GGTTTCAGGTTGCAAGGCTTCAGAAGTATTTGTCGGATCAAATCTTGTGGCGTGTAGAGATGGCTTCCAGTTGTTTGTTCAGCGCTTCCTTGCGCTCGGCAGGAATGTCGTTCCAGTGAACGTCCATCAGGGCGCCTTCAATTGCGTACAACAACACCTTGGACGCCCGAAAACCGCGCGTGCGCACGGCCCGATAAGCATCCACCGCCCCGAGGCGACGCAAGTCCGACGCGCTATGGATGCCCACGGCATGCAGCCATTGCGCTGACGTCTTGCCAAGATTCTTCAGGTGTTGCAGTTCATCATTCATCAAGCCTCCTTGCGATGGCCGAATGGAGAGCGTGGGCAATCTTCTGAGGAGTGTAGCCATCAGTAGGAAACGCGTGATTGTTTGCTCGTTTTCGACGCAAATGCTTCTAAGAAACGAGTATTGGCAGAGCGTGAAAAATCCGCGAACGCAGTAGGAAGAGGTGGGGAGGAATCAGGAATTACGGGCGAGTATCCCTCCACAGTCCAGCGCAATCAGGGGCGCTGGACGTGTCAGTCAGCGACGTTGGTCAGCGGGTGCGATAACGCAATCGCGTGCCGAAGTTCATCGACATCAGGATTTCGTCGGCGCTGAGTTCCACCGGAAAGTAGGCGCCGGAGATTTGCGCGTGGGCCAGGCTCGCGCCTTCCAGGTTCGCTTTACTGAAATCAATGCCGCGCAAGTCGGCGGAACGGAAGTAGGCGTTGCTGAAATCCACACCGTCGGCATTCAGCTCGCGCAGGTCCAGCCCCCGGAAGTCTCCACCCGCCATGTCGATGGGACCATCCTTGGGGCGTTCACTGTTGAAGCCTCTGATGTCGTCTTTGTGCAGAAGGGCGTAAAGCGGTGTGTCGAGAAATTTCGGCTGGCTCATGTCGCATCACCTGTTGGTTTTATGACGCCAGTATAGTGCCACTATTTGGCGGCCGTGAAGCCAGCGGAGACTTCACGGCTGAAAAACTTCCTTACAGGCCCGGAAGGCGCTGACGAATTTGCGCGACAACGGTATCGAGCGTCCCGCTTTCATTAGTCTGGACGCGCTTGCTGCAGAGGATTTCTGCGGGTGTCAGCGCTTCACGGCTGGCTTGCTGGGCTGCGATAACAGCCAGGGTGGCGTCGGACGGGTCTTTCTTGTCTGCCTGGCGCACGGCCAGCCAGCTTTCGATCACGGCCTGTGGCGCATTGCAGTCGAGGATCAGGAAGGGTGTGCCCGTGGCCTCGGCCACCATTGCGGCACTGTCACGCTGATCACGCTTGAGGTAAGTGGCATCGACCACCACCGGGAAGCCCGCACGCAGGATGACGTCGGCGATTTCGTGCAGGCGGGTATAGGTCGCCGCGCTGGCGTCGGCGCTATAGATGCCGGCCTGCACATCATTCTCGACGGTTTGCTCGCCGAACAGACGCTTGCGCTCGACATCGGAGCGCAGGCGAATCGCGCCCAGGGCTTCGACCAGGCGCATGGCGACATGGCTCTTGCCGACGGCGGAAACGCCGCTGGTAATGGCCATGAAACGCGAAGGAATGGTGCTGTAGCTTTCCGCCAGGTTGGCGTAGTTGCGGTACTGGCGCAGGGTCGTGGCGCGCTGCACCGCAGTGGCTTCGGCCGGCATGCTGAACAGGGCAACCTTGGCGCGAACCAGTGCGCGGTAGGCTTTGTAGAAGTTCAGCAGTTCGAGGCCGCGATAGTCACCGGTCAGCTCCAGGTACTGGCTGATGAGGCGACGCGCCAGGCACTTCAGGCCACGATCTTCCAGGTCCATCGCCAGGAAGCCGGTGTCGGCATAAACGTCGGTAAAGCGAAACGGTTCGTTGAATTCGATGCAGTCGAAGATCACGACCTTGCCGTCGATCACGGTTGCGTTACCCAAGTGGATATCACCGTGGCATTCACGAATGAAGCCTTCGGCCTTGCGCTGGGCGAATAGCGGTTTGAGGCGTTCGAAGCTGCTTTCGGCCCAGGCTTGCAGGGCGTCGAGTTGCAGCAGGTCGGCTTTGTCGCTGAGGAACGGACGGATCTGTTCGAAGTTCTGTTGCACCGGCGCCATGACGCTGTCCGGGGTGCCGGCTTCGTGCCCGGCTGGCACTTTCGGTGCGCTGAGGTGGAAGCGGGCGATTTGCCCGGCCATCTCGTCGATGTGCGCGGTGGTCAGTTCGCCATTGGCTTGAAGGGTGCTGAGCAAGCCGGTTTGCGGGAACTGGCGCATCTTCAGTACATATTCGATGGCCGGGCCTTCACCACCCAGTTGCGGAGCCTCGGCACTGCCGGTGACGGGCAGCACTTCGAGGTACAAATCGTCGGTGAGGCGCTGGTTCAGACGCAGTTCTTCAGTGCAAAAGTGTTCGCGAGCCTCAAGGCTGGTGAAGTCGAGAAAGCCGAAATTGACCGGCTTCTTCACTTTATAGGCATAGGGGCCGGTGAGCAGTACCCAGGAAATATGGGTCTCGATGACCTGGAATCCCTCTACAGGATGCGGGTAGAGGGCAGGGTTTTGCAGGGCAGCGATCAGGGACTGGCTCACAGGCGATCCTTCAGAGACTGGGAAATTCAAGGCCGTCATTATGGCCGCAAGTCCGCTCGACGCAAACCTCGGAGCGCTCCTGTTGAGGATGAATAAAGTGCGTATAATCCGCCGCCATGACTCGTACTCGAACTCCCCGAACCCCAAAAAAACCACCCTCCAGGGGCCTGCGCCCGTGGCTGGGCTGGGCCATTAAACTCAGTCTGGTCGCCCTGGTAGTGCTGGCCGGATTCGCCGTTTACCTTGATGCAATCGTCCAGGAGAAGTTCTCCGGCAAGCGCTGGACCATCCCGGCCAAGGTTTACGCGCGCCCGCTCGAGCTGTTCGTCGGACAAAAGCTGAGCAGGGATGATTTTCTGACTGAACTCGATGCCCTGGGCTATCGCCGTGAAAGCGTGGCCAATGGTCCGGGGGCGGCGTCGGTCAACGGCAATACCGTCGATCTGAATACCCGTGGCTTCCAGTTCTATGAAGGCATGGAACAAGCGCAACCGGTGCGGGTGCGTTTTTCCGGCGATTACGTGGCCGAGTTGGCGGGGGCAAAAGGCTCGAAACTGTCGGTGGTGCGCCTGGAGCCGCTGCTGATCGGCGGCCTGTACCCGAAAAACCTCGAAGACCGGATTCTGATCAAGATCGATCAGGTGCCGCCGTATTTGCTTGAAACGCTGGTGGCGGTCGAGGACCGCGATTTTTATCATCACTTTGGTGTTTCGCCGAAGTCGATCGCCCGTGCCGTCTGGGTCAACGGTTCGTCCGGCCGCATGCGTCAGGGCGGCAGTACCCTGACTCAGCAGTTGGTCAAAAACTTCTACCTGACCAACGAGCGCAGCCTGAACCGCAAACTCACCGAAGCGATGATGGCGCTGCTGCTTGAACTGCATTACGACAAGCGCGAAATCCTTGAGGCTTACCTCAACGAAGTGTTTATCGGGCAGGACGGTCAGCRCGCGGTGCATGGTTTCGGTCTCGCCAGCCAGTTCTTCTTCAGTCAGCCGCTGGCCGAGCTCAAGTTGCATCAGGTCGCACTGCTGGTGGGCATGGTCAAGGGACCTTCTGCCTATAACCCCCGTCGTTATCCGGAGCGTGCCCTTGAGCGGCGCAACCTGGTACTCGATGTGCTGCAGGAGCAGGGCGTTGCGACTGCCGAGCAGGTTGAGGCGGCGAAGAAAATGCCGCTGGGCGTGACTAAGCGCGGCAGTCTGGCGGACAGCTCGTTCCCCGGCTTCCTCGATCTGGTCAAGCGTCAGTTGCGCGAAGACTATCGCGACGAAGACTTGACCGAAGAAGGTCTGCGGATCTTCACCAGTTTCGACCCGATCCTGCAGATGAAGGCTGAAGCCTCGGTCAACGACACCTTCAAGCGTCTGGCGGGGCGCAAGGGTTCCGATGACGTCGAAGCGGCAATGGTCGTGACCAACCCGGAGACGGGTGAAGTGCAGGCCATGATCGGCAGTCGCCAGGCCAGTTTTGCCGGGTTCAACCGGGCGCTGGATGCGGTACGGCCGATCGGCTCGCTGATCAAGCCGGCGGTTTATCTGACTGCACTGGAGAAACCAAGCCAGTACACATTGACCAGTTGGCTGTCGGACGAATCCTTCTCGGTCAAAGGCGCGGATGGTCAGGTCTGGAAACCGCAGAACTATGATCGTCGTTCTCACGGTACGGTCTTCCTCTATCAAGGCCTGGCGCACTCCTACAACCTGTCGACCGCGCGTCTTGGTTTGGCGGTCGGTGTGCCGAACGTATTGAAGACGGTGGAGCGCCTGGGGGTGTCTCGTGAGTTCCCGGCCTTCCCGTCGATGTTGCTCGGCGCKGGCGGTATGACGCCGATCGAAGTGGCGACCATGTACCAGACCCTCGCCAACGGCGGCTTCAATACGCCGATGCGCGGGATCCGAAGCGTGCTGACTGCCGAGGGCGAGCC
>NZ_JBFUIC010000320.1:0-4480 GCF_056402075.1 Pseudomonas sp. P4_C3 | reverse complement strand
TCCTCGTCGCGGCGCTGCCATCGGTGAGGCCGGCCAGCAGGTTGCGGTTCAGATCGAGCTCGGACACCAGTGATGCCTGACCGTAGGCGTTGCGTGGCATGTCATCGGTCCAGCCGACGTCGATGCGTCGATCGAGTTGCTCGATAAAGCGTGGCGGCAGCGCCTGCATGGCTTCATCGAGCAACGCCTGGCTGGCTTGCTGTTGCGCGGGCGTCAGGCCTTCGGTCTTGAGCTGTAACTGAAGGCCTGCGTGGGCCGTGTTGCCGAGCAGCAACAGGGCCCCGGCCAGCAGCCAGGCGCATGGACGCTTCACAGTGCGAGGATGGCTTCGGCGAGGTCCTGGTCACTGGCGTCACGGGCTTCCGGCACGCGGGTGCGCAGCAAATCGAAGGCGGATTCCAGGTGAGCGCCACGAATGTCGCCATTGCTGGCAACGAAACTGGCGGCGTCGTCCTGGGCTTCGCGCACGATTTTCGAATCGCGAATGGACGTGGTGGTGTCGGAGGTGAAATCGAGGGTGCGCTGGGTGGCGCGGATCAGCATGTTACTGGTGGCAACCAGAGTATGTGCCTGGGACACATCGGCCAACAGCAGCAGGCCTAAGGTGGCAGCAATCAGCGGGTTACGCATGGAACGACTCCAGAAAAACAGGGATAACTATTGGACGAGAATTGCTTGTGCCAGTTCAAGGTCGCTGGCATGAAGTTTTGCCTGGGATCGGCGCAGATACCGCAGGGCCGACTCCAGTCGTGCGCCTCTCAGTTGGCCATCACTGGCAATGAATGCCGCAGCGTCATCCTGGGCGGCGAGCAGCAGTTTATGGTCGAAGGGGGCGCTGGTCACCAAACTTGTGGCGTAACCGCTGGCGACGATGCCTTGGGTGGACAGATTGAAGGCGTCATAAGCGTGGGCCGATCCGCAGTAACCAAGGGTAAGAAAGACTGGAGCGATCAAGAGACTTGAAGGAAAACGCATGAGACTCGACAGGTGAAAATGAGTCACAAGGCTAGCGCAAGGCCCGATCTAGAGCCAGCGTCGAAACATTGGGGCGCGCCGGGCGTGCCCCATGTCTGTGCAGTCGTTTAGATCGTCAGGATCGCTTGCGCCAGTTGGGCGTCGGTTGCGTTCAGCTGTGGCGCCTGGCGGTGAATGTGGTCGATGGCGCTTTCCAGTTTCACGCCGCGGATGGAACCTTCACTGGCGACGAAGCTGGCAGCGTCGTCACGGGCCGCGAGGACGATCTTGTCATCCTTGAACGAAGACGAGACGACATCGGTAGTCGCATCGGACGTGGCTTTGAGTGCATTGACGACAGCATCCGTGGTCACGATGAAGCTGCTGGCTTGGGCACTGGCAGCTACGGCAAACAGGGCTGCAGCGCTGAGCAGACGGAGACGGGACATGGGTAACTCCTTTGTGTAAACCAATTGAAAAATGGCGCAGTGTCTGCAAAGTCAGACGCCAGGCGCTTGGCGCTCGCCACGTTCTGGTTTGATATTAGGCCTGAGTGTGTCAGTTCGAACAGCCCGTCATGCAAACAGGAAGTCAGCGCCAGAACGGTTTATCCAATTCATTGATGCGGTCGGCGTGGCTGATACCAAGATCTGATAGCTGACAATCATCGAGTTGAGCCAGTAAACGTCGTGTTCTCGCCCTTTCGAGACTAGCGAACAGTCCTGTTAACAGATCTCTGACCCAGTTCAGGCAAGGTCTCGATTGAATTTCGGGCGTGGAAACATCCTGTAAAGAATTCATGGCGCGGTCCCTGTCCTGATAAGTGGAGAGCTTCATGCTGACACCCGCCGAATATCCATTACAGACACACTACGGCAATATTGTACTCATTCAGTTAGTGCTTTTTGCAAACTGTACTGGTGTTGAGGATTCCCTACTGTCAGACCGGATTTGACAGGCCAAAACGACAAAACCCGTCGTGGTTTCCCACGACGGGTCTTGTTTTTTCAATTCGGGTTGCTGGCGGTGGACCTTCAGGTCAGAGCCAGCGACGCTAACTTAGCGCCAGAACGGCTTGCTCAGCTCTTCGTAGCGTTGTGCTTCGCTAATCCCGGCGTCAGCCAGCAGACGCGAGTCCAGGCGAGCCAGTTGATGGCGGCTGGTGATGCGGCGCTGCCACAGCATCAGGTTGGYGATAACGCGCAGAGGCATGGAAGCCTGGGTTTTTGCAGCAGTGTCTTGAAAGAACAGATCGGAACTGAGTGTACGTTCCATGGTGGTCATCCTTCCGCTTATGGCGGGATTAGGTAGTGGTTTAACTGGTGCCCATGATCCTCTCGTTTGCCTAGTCCCTGTAGATACAGTTTATCTGTATTGTGAGGGCTCAGTTAACTGTTTATAGGGGGTGTACTGGTCGAAATAGAGGCAACTGTACCTGTCCGCACTATTAAGGTGCGAAATTGCTGTTTTTGTCCGATTGGGTAGGAATTTTCCCTAGGAAATGACCGGTACAGCAGTACAGTTTTTTTCATATTGCGAAGAGGCAAGAGCAAGCTGACGAAACTGTGTTTGCGCCAGCTGCTATCTGTACCAATTACTTCTTCAGCATTTGCCCGGTTTCTTCCAGGTTTATGTGCCAGCTCAAGGCGTCACGCAGAATGTGCGGGGTGTGCCCGCCGATGGCGCATGCGGCGGTGAAGTAATCATTCAGCGCCTGGCGGTAATCCGGGTGCACGCACTTGTCGATGATGACCCGGGCACGCTCCCGCGGTGCCAGGCCTCGCAGGTCTGCCAGACCGACTTCGGTCACGAGGATGTCGACGTCATGTTCGGTATGGTCAACGTGGCTCACCATCGGCACCACACTGGAGATCGCACCACCCTTGGCGATCGACTTGGTCACGAACACGGACAGGTGCGCGTTGCGCGCGAAGTCGCCCGAGCCACCGATGCCGTTCATCATCCGTGTACCGCAGACATGGGTGGAGTTGACGTTGCCATATATGTCGAACTCCAGGGCGGTGTTGATGCCGATGATGCCGAGACGGCGCACGACTTCAGGGTGGTTGGAGATCTCCTGCGGACGCAGGACCAGTTTGTCCTTGTAGCGCTCCAGATTGCCGAACACGTCGGCATTGCGCCGGCTCGACAGGGTGATCGAACTGCCCGAAGCAAAACTCAGCTTGCCCGCATCGATCAGGTCGAAGGTCGAATCCTGCAGCACCTCGGAATACATCGTCAGGTCTTCGAACGGCGAGTCGATCAGGCCACACATCACCGAGTTGGCGATGGTGCCGATACCGGCCTGTAGCGGGCCGAGCTTGTTGGTCATGCGTCCGGCTGCCACTTCCTGTTTGAAGAAGTCGATCAGGTGGTCGGCAATGGCTTGGGTCTCGGCGTCCGGCGCCAGCACAGTGGAGGGCGAGTCAGCCTGGTTGGTGACCACGATGGCAACGATTTTTTCCGCTGGAATCGGGATGGCAGTGCTGCCGATGCGGTCGTCGACTTTGACCAATGGAATCGGGGTGCGGGTCGGACGATAGGTCGGGATATAGATGTCGTGCAGGCCTTCGAGGTTGGGGTTGTGTGCCATGTTGATCTCGACAATCACGTGCTTGGCGAAAATCGCGAAGCTGGCCGAGTTGCCGACCGAGGTGGTTGGCACGATATGCCCTTGCTCGGTGATCGCCACGGCTTCAATCACGGCAATGTCCGGCAGTTTCAATTGCTGGTTGCGCAATTGCTCCACGGTTTCCGACAAGTGCTGGTCGATGAACATGACTTCRCCGGCATTGATCGCCTTACGCAGGGTGCTGTCGACCTGAAACGGCATGCGTCGCGATAGCACGCCAGCTTCGGTCAACTGCTTGTCGAGGTCGTTGCCCAGGCTCGCGCCGGTCATCAGGCTGATCTTCAGCGGCGTGACCTTGGCGCGCTCGGCCAGCGCCTGGGGGACGGCCTTGGCTTCGCCGGCGCGAGTAAAGCCACTCATGCCGACGGTCATGCCGTCCTCAATCAGAGCGGCAGCGTCGGCAGCGCTCATCACTTTGTCCAACAACGAAGGCAGGCGAATACGGTCACGGTACATGGATTGTTATCTCGGGCAACAGGTAGCAGGACGTGCAGTCTAGTGAATTGCGCCAGCTTCTGTCCCGCTACCAAGGTCGCAATCGAGGCGTCTATTCCGGGCCTTTCAAGCAAAACACCGTTACCGGATCGGTAACAAAAGAATAGTTTGTCCGACGATTTGCGCAAACAAAAACGCCCCGACGAGTCGGGGCGTTCTGTGTGCCGTAGAAGGTTAGTCGACGGCTTTGACCATGTCTTCGATGACCTTTTTCGCGTCGCCGAACACCATCATGGTTTTATCCAGGTAGAACAGTTCGTTGTCCAGACCGGCGTAGCCGCTGGCCATCGAGCGCTTGTTGACGATGATGGTCTTGGCCTTGAACGCCTCGAGGATCGGCATGCCGGCAATCGGCGATTTCGGATCGTTCTTCGCCGCCGGGTTGGCCACGTCGTTGGC
>NZ_JBFUIC010000319.1:0-4500 GCF_056402075.1 Pseudomonas sp. P4_C3 | reverse complement strand
GTGCAGCAGACCGTCGAGAATGCTAGCGGCGATACCGGCCGGTTCGTCGGTGGGGTGGTTCGGTTGCAGGCGTGTGGATAGTCGACCGCGCAGGCCCAGGGTGCCGCGAAACTGTGTGACCACGCGGATTTTTTGCGCCACCAGCACCAGATCCTGCACGCGCATGATCTTCGACACGGCGGCGGCCATTTCCGGGGTGAGGCCGGGAGCGAGGGCGCGCAGGACCTGTTCGTCGGCGGCATCACTGAGCAGCCAGTCGCGAAAGCCGCCGACGGTGAGGTGGCTGACGACCGCAAAGGCTTGTTTGTCGTGGGTGTCGATGATCAGACGGGTGACTTCATCGGATTCGTAGGGGATCAGCGCTTCCTGCAGGAAGTGGCTTAGCGGCGTGTCGGCCAAAGCCATCTGTGCCGCGACACGCTCGCCGTCATTAAGGGCTGCGACGCCGGCCAGAAAATCTCCGGAGCGCGCGGGGCTGGCCTTGGCCATCACTTCCTTGAGGCTGTCGAAGCGGTAAGTCTGGGCGCCGACGGTATGGGCATATACGGCCATGGGGCGGGGCCTCCTGATCAATTTAAAAATTCGATCCGCTTTTCTGTGGGAGCGAGCTTGCTCGCGATAGCAGTCTTGCATCCGCAACATGTGCTGAGTGACACACCGTCATCGCGAGCAGGCTCGCTCCCACAGGGCATTTGCATGCACTTCAATAATGCAGGCGCCAGGCTCGTGGCCCGGCGCCGGTGCATCTCATATACCTTCGAGCATAGCGTCTGCCGGTGCCTCGGAACGTTGCTTGGCAGTCAGCTGGAAGTACAGGTAACCGGCAGCCATGAAACCGAGGAAAATCAGGCCGATCAAGGTGTTGAACCACGCCATCGCCACGAGGCATACCACCGCCAGAAACAGTGCGATCCCCGGCACGATCGGATAGCCCGGGGCGCGGAAGGTGCGTTCCAGGTTCGGTTCGGTTTTACGCAGCTTGAACAGGCTCAGCATACTGATGATGTACATCACGATGGCGCCGAATACCGACATGGTGATCATCGCCGCCGTCAGGGTCATGCCTTGCAGGTTGACCAGGCCATCGCTGTAGATCGCCGCGATGCCGATCACGCCGCCGGCTAGAATCGCCCGATGCGGCGTCTGGAAGCGCGAGAGTTTGGCCAGCCCTTTAGGCAGGTAACCGGCGCGAGCCAGGGCGAAGAACTGCCGTGAATAGCCAAGAATGATTCCGTGGAAACTTGCCACCAGGCCGAACAGGCCGATCCATACCAGCATGTGCATCCAGGTCGAATTGTTGCCGACCACGGCTTTCATCGCCTGGGGCAGCGGATCGTTGATGTTCGACAGTTGACGCCAGTCGCCGACGCCGCCGGCCATCACCATCACGCCGATGGCCAGGAACACCAGGGTCAGAATGCCGCTGACGTAGGCCTTGGGGATGGTGCGTTTCGGGTCCTTGGCTTCTTCGGCGGCCATGGCTGCACCTTCGATCGCGAGAAAGAACCAGATCGCGAAGGGAATGGCGGCGAAAATACCGGGAATCGAGCCCATCGTGAATTCATTGGCGCCCGACCAGCCATTGAGCACAAAGTTGCTGAAGCTGAAGCCCGGGGCGACCACGCCCATGAACACCAGCAATTCGGCGACCGCCAGCACAGTGACCACCAACTCGAAGGTGGCTGCGATGCTGACGCCGAGGATGTTCAGGCCCATGAACACGAAATAGGCGCCAACGGCGGCGATCTTCGGGTCCAGTTCCGGGTATTGCACGTTGAGGTAGGCGCCGATGGCCATGGCGATGGCCGGTGGTGCAAAGACGAATTCGATCAGGGTGGCGATGCCGGCAATCAATCCGCCTTTTTCGCCAAAGGCCCGGCGGCTATAGGCAAATGGCCCGCCAGCGTGGGGAATCGCAGTCGTCAGTTCGGTGAAGCTGAAGATGAAGCAGGTGTACATCGTCGCCACCATCAGTGCGGTGACGAGAAAACCCAGTGTGCCTGCGGTGCCCCAGCCGTAACTCCAGCCGAAGTACTCGCCGGAAATCACCAGGCCGACGGCAATGCCCCATAGATGCAGGGTGCCGAGTGTGGGTTTGAGCTGTGTGGAAGAAGTCATAAGTCCTCTCTGTCTTTTTTATTGTTTGATCTGTTGGACTTTCGGGTATGGCATTTATCTGTGATGCGGGCACGCAAAGCCCGTGCCAGAGCAGCAGGGCTATGTTTGGTATGTGAGTTGGAGCGCTTTTCCTGTAGGAGCTGGCGAAGCCTGCGATCTTTTCAATCAGACGACTGGAGCCACCGACAAGCGAAGATCAAAAGATCGCAGCCTGCGGCAGCTCCTACGCCCGATTCAGATTCGTCGGCTTAGAAGAAGCCCAGCGGATTGATGTCGTAGCTCACCAGCAGGTTTTTGGTCTGTTGGTAGTGGTCGAGCATCATCTTGTGGGTTTCACGGCCGACGCCGGACTTCTTGTAACCACCGAACGCGGCGTGTGCCGGGTACAGGTGGTAGCAGTTGGTCCACACACGACCGGCCTTGATGGCGCGGCCCATGCGGTAGGCGCGGTTGATGTCGCGGGTCCAGAGGCCGGCACCCAGGCCGAACTCGGTGTCGTTGGCGATGGCCAGGGCTTCGGCTTCGTCCTTGAAGGTGGTGATGCTCACCACCGGGCCGAAGATTTCTTCCTGGAACACACGCATTTTGTTGGTGCCCTTGAGCAGCGTCGGCTGGATGTAGTACCCGCTCGCCAGGTTGCCCTCGAGTTTTTCCACCTTGCCGCCGGTCAGCAACTCGGCGCCTTCGCCCTTGGCGATTTCCAGGTACGAAAGGATTTTGTCGAATTGCTGCTCTGACGCCTGGGCGCCGACCATGGTGTCGGTGTCCAGCGGGTCGCCACGTTTGATTTGCAGGACTTTGTTCATGACCACTTTCATGAACTCGTCGTAGATCGACTCTTGCACCAGGGCGCGGGAAGGGCAGGTGCAGACTTCGCCCTGGTTGAAGAACGCCAGCACCAGGCCTTCGGCGGCCTTCTCGATGAAGGACGGTTCGGCCTGCATGATGTCTTCGAAAAAGATGTTCGGCGATTTGCCGCCCAGTTCCACGGTGGACGGAATAATGTTTTCGGCCGCGCATTTCATGATGTGCGAGCCAACCGGGGTCGAGCCGGTGAAGGCAATCTTGGCAATGCGCTTGCTGGTGGCCAGCGCTTCGCCAGCTTCTTTGCCGAAACCTTGCACAATGTTCAGCACGCCCGGTGGCAGCAGGTCGCCGATCAGTTCGACCAGCACGGTGATGCCCAGCGGGGTTTGCTCGGCAGGCTTGAGCACCACGCAGTTACCGGCGGCGAGGGCCGGGGCGAGTTTCCAGGCGGCCATCAGGATCGGGAAGTTCCAAGGGATGATCTGCCCGACCACACCCAGCGGTTCATGGATGTGATAGGCCACGGTGTTGCCGTCGATTTCGGCAGCGCTGCCTTCCTGGGCGCGCAGGCAACCGGCGAAGTAGCGGAAGTGGTCTGCGGCCAGCGGGATGTCGGCGTTGAGGGTTTCGCGCACGGCTTTGCCGTTGTCCCAGGATTCGGTGATTGCCAGGGTTTCCAGATTCTGCTCGATGCGGTCGGCGATTTTCAGCAGCACCAGCGAGCGCGCCTGGGCGGACGTGGCACCCCATGCGTCGGCAGCGGCGTGGGCAGCGTCCAGGGCCTTGTCGATATCTTCGGCCGTGGAACGGGGGAATTCGGCAATCGGTTGGCCATTTACTGGCGAGGTATTGGTGAAGTACTGACCTTTGACAGGCGCGACGAACTCGCCGCCGATGTAGTTACCGTATTTGGCTTTGAACGAAACGATAGCGCCTTCAGTACCGGGGTGAGCGTAACGCATGGTGGTCTCTCCTTGCTTTTGTGCTTATAGGGAGTCGCGCATGTGCGCTTGCTTTAAGCGTAGAGCAAGGGACGGGCCAGTGCGCTGCAGCTCAGGCAAATCAAGGCCTTGCGCATTTTTTGTCGGACGGATGGAACATGCCTGTGACGCTTTCGGTACAGCCGGCGTGACACTTTGTACCGCTTCTGGCACAACCTGTGACTGGGTAGACTTGCAAGCATTGCAATGCAGGCCAGGCTGGAGGATGCTCGGCATCACCTCATGCACGGGACGCCGAGCCCCGGGGAGAATAATAAGAAATGCACGACAACCATTTGAGTCGCCATGCCCAGCAAGTATTGACCGTGACCCAGGGCAAGGCCCACCTGCACGGCCCTGGCAGCGATCCGTCCATCGCCCGTTCCTGGCTGCGTTGCCTTGAGGACTATCACCTCGATCCGGCCCTGAGCATCGCGCCGACGGTGCTGGAACATGGTCGCGTCCTCGAAAGCCGCGAACGCTTGCAGCAAGTGCTGCACATCGCCGGCAATGAAATGACCAGCCTGCACCAGCAGCTCTCCGGTGCCGGCCATGCGGTATTGCTGACCGACGCCCGCGGCGTGATCCTCAATTG
>NZ_JBFUIC010000318.1:0-4506 GCF_056402075.1 Pseudomonas sp. P4_C3 | reverse complement strand
GACATACAACGAACCACCTTCGAACTCTTTGGTGTCCATGGTGTTGCGCGCATCCCGCGAACGGTTCGCCGCCACGCGTTCACGTAGCACCGGGGTGGCTTTGATGGTCTTGCCGATGCGCGACGAGACTCGTTTGGCCAGCCCCAGGCTGGGCAACAGCGTGAGAATATTCGACGGTGCCATATGGATCAGGCCGCCAATCCAGTTCAAGGCGATCTGAGTTTTCATCAACTGCGAGGCCACCATGGTCACCACGCGCTTGCACGGGTGGGCCGGTGACAGGCAGCGCATGGGCTCGCGGGCATACGGTGTTCGCGCTGTGCGGTACTGTCCTGGCTCGGCAGCCCCGGCATCCCGCGGGATGCGCATGAACTCGTCAGCCCACTGATCGATCCAGACATCCGGCTCTGGTCGCAGCCCGCGGAAATACGCCTCCCGGTACACCGCTGCACCGTCGGGCATTTCCGCTGACATGGATTAGCTCGCTGCAGTCAAAGAATGGATGAGGTCTGTCGAGGACATCCGTTCGGCATCGTCCAACACCCGACGTAATGCGGCAGTGAGATGCTTCTCGATTTGCCAGTGATCACTCATGGCGGCCAATTCGGGGGCCAACTGTGGCGGCATACCCAGCAACAGATCCCGTAACATCCGCCCGGTCGTGTACGCCGCCGTTTTAACGGCCTCCAACTCGAYGTGGGCGCCACGATTCTTGTGAAACTCGCTCTCGGTCAGGCGTGACTCATAAAACTCGCGATAGGCGCGCGACTCCTGAAAGTCCGGGATGCCCTCGCCGGCCAACGGAGCATGGTGCGAAATAACGGCTAAAGGCTCGTATTCGATCTGGGGGCCCGGGGTATTGCCTTCCGGCCTGCGCTGTATCCGTTCGCGCTCATGTCGCGCCGCCACATTGGCTTTGCTCGGATCCGCAGTGCTGAACAGGAGCCGGTCCGTGGCCTCGACATCCACCATGCCGTCCGCCATCAGAACCAAACGACCGCTCTTGGCCAACTTCGACACATAGGGTTTCGACCAGCCTTGGCGAGCGGCGAACTCCGCTTTGGTGAGTGCTGTCATGTCGATGCCTTACGGTTAACCCGGTGGGGCCGAGAGTTAACCGAGTAAATTAGTCGGTTAACTCCTAGGTTAACCACCTCAAGGCCAGGGCCTGCCTGGCTTTCAGCCAAATTCATGACCGTTTTTTAATCGCTTAGTTAACTCTTGGTTAACTGCCTTAGTTAACCGGGCTGAAAGCCACGGCCCGCCTGACTTTCAGCCGACTCGACAGTTGGCTGAGTTAACCAGGTTAACTCCTTAGTTAACCGCCCTGTAAGCCACAACCCATAAGGCTTTCAGCTAAGTTAACCAAGGGAGTTAACCAGTTAACTAACCCTAGAGGGGTGCCGCTAACGCGTTTGCGCGAGTCTTATGCCCCGTGTTCCTTGGAAGTTGCCAGGGTCCCCGGGCCTCTGCCGTCTGTCGAAATCACTCACTGCGTTTGAAACGGAGGCAGTCGACTAAGAGCATTACTTTGCACGATGAGATCGCTTGTTTACGGCTCATGCGGATATCGCAGCAATCTGGCGGGCAACCTCGTCATGGATCAGTTTGGCAGACCAGGTATGCGCAACGACGTCAGTGCCGGCTTCCAGCATCGCGGCATCACCTTCGACGGGAATGGCAGGCAGATCGGTCAGATCGTTGTAGCTACCGGAGAAGTCCGAAGTCCCACTGCCAATTGCGGCACGCGCAGCCGAGGCGTCAACACTGACCAGCACCGCCTTACCGACATCCGACGCGTCCGTGATGTTGTCCGAGGTGATGTCGCCCGGTGCACTGCCAACATTGCTTGATCCCTTCACTACAGCCTGAAGCACTTGAAAGCCTTCAGTGATGGAGACAGGACTACCATAAGGCTGCCAACCATCGGCGAGGGCCTGTGCCAGCTTGACCGTCAGCTCCTCGGGAGTGTTGGCGACAACGGTTTCGTATTGGGTGTAAGCCATTCTCTAAATCTCACGATTGAATGATTGAGCGGCGAGCGGCTGACATGCACGCGAATCACCACAGTGGATGTGGCTCGTGACGGCGTAGGCCAGCAGGAGCACAAGTGGCAGCGTCCAGGAGCGGCGCTTCACGGCGCCGAATCCGATTTGGGAAACTTGAAGTCAGCGAACCGATCAGCCAGATCGGCGATCTTCTTCACGCCAAGAAAACCGATGAACACCCCGGCAGCCGTGGCGAAGTTCTGCGGTAAGCCGAAGTACTCCAACAGCGGAATCAGTCCAACGGTGATCAGTGTGCAAAGCGAAGCTTCAAGCAGTGCCTGTCGCCGCGAGCCACCGCCATAAATGATCCGCAAAGCACCGACCACGAATGACAATGCTCCGGCGTAGATCGTCGACGCATGCTGTCCCAGCCACGCGAATAGGACCAACCATGTGTCTGGTTTGTCGGGCATGTTTTTCATCCGAATTCCTCCCTTTCGGGGAGCGCAATAGGTCCGGCTCCAGCAGCAGTCCCCGCTTGGAGCGATGGATGTGGCGGTACCGAAAACGAAAAACCCTGCTCGATGGCAGGGCTTGTAAAGGACACAAAAAAACCCGGCTCAATGGTCGGGCTCTTTAAAGGCGTCTCGCTGCGTTGACAGCAACACACGCTGCTATAAAAGCAAATCTATCCCGCGCGGAAAAGGCTTTTTGCAATAAAAGCGAAGCTTTACCCAAATTGGTACGGCCCTTCGAGACAGGCAGAAATCGGCCCAGATGTTGCCGGTCGCGAAACGTTGTTTACAACCCAAGATGAGCAGGAGTGTACCGATTGCGACTTGGGGCATGGAGACTCTCACGAAAATGAAGAGTCCAATTTATCGGTGGGGGCTGGCAGGCGCGAAGGCCTCCAAGAGCAGCTCGCTGTCTTCTTCCTGAGGTAGTGATTGCCTTTCTAGCTTGTCCTGAGCCTGGTAAAACAAACGTGACGTTACGAATCTGTTAGCTGCCAAGCCTAGGGGGCGTAGCGCCAAGCACTCCGAACCGGAGAACCGACCCTGACCTCTGGGGCCTACAGCTCACTCTCCATGCCCCGTTACCGAGACTGCCTTGATTTCAAGGTCTGAACTGGCCAGAGGCCACCCGAGTAGTGCTATCTTCGACAAGAGATAGCTTGGGCTTAGCTGTGACTCTGGATCGCAGGGAAATGGGTAGATCGGTTGGTCGACTAGAAACACTAAACAACATCTGCAATTTACTTATAAAGCAAGGAGCATGGCTTTGTTAGTCGCAAATGAAGGGCTCGAAATTCCTGAGGCAGCAATTAATAGCGCATTGACCAAATTATCATGGAAACTCCTAAAAAGAGAGCTTGATAAATTTCAATGGTATAGAAACCCGCTTGCATTACTAAACGCAATTATGCGGACAGAAACACTTATCAATAGACGCCCGAACGCGGAAAAAACAAGAAAGAGAAAAGAACTATTCGATGACCTCATAGCCTTCATATCTCTTAGACTTGATAAGCCTTTGCTCGACCACTTTAAGAAAATGCTTGAATTCTTTGGCATTGTAGAAACATGCTTTAGTGAAGTATTGAGTTTTGAAGGTGAGCTATCCGCTTTAAAAGATTTAAGCCCAGAAACCAGGCTATGGTCTACTATGACCTGGTTCGTAGGGGATCAAAATCATTTATATAAAAAAGTAGAAGATCAATTTGAGACAGGGACACCAGTACTTATAAACAGTCTTTCAGTAACTGATGCGTACGGTATTCCCGTAGACCCAGAAACTTATCACACGCAACAAGTCGAAGCCTTAGGCTCCGCTATATTGATGGAAGCTTATCGCAATAACTGGTTTAGCTCTGATGGGATTGTAGTAATTCCCGACCGAGTTCCTGTAGATGATGCCGAGGCATTTAAAGCCGGATCAATTCTCTATAATGCAAACATCTGGGCACTCATAGACATCCTACAAGAGCATGTGCGCTACCTAGGTAGAGAACATGATATTAAGGAGGCGCATGAATATGACAATGCCCCCGACAACTTTAAATTTGGAATTGAATTTGGGGAATCCACCGAGGCGCAAATTTTTGACTTCATCGCCGGCCAACGAAATAGCTCTAGGGAATACACAAATTTTTTCTCCATAAACAAGGATCCCACGCTTAATTCATTACTGGACGCGGCCGCAGCAATTAGTGGGTCGAAGACTGTCAAAGACCACTACCATGCTGCATCATCGCTCACTACATTACTAAGCTACAATGTACTTGAAGATGATGCGCTGTATGAAGGGTTAACTTTAAGTGACTGGATTGATGGCTTTTGCTTAATTAGAGAATTTTGTACTGCCATGCTGCCCAAAGCTTCCGAAGGAAAGCCCATGATTTCTGAACTTATCACTTTCAGTCAAGACTCCTTATTAGCTCATCTTCAATCCTCTGGAATGACCAAAGAAAAATCACTTACCTTTGTTAAAAATATAACCTTCCATCGAAAGGCAAGAG
>NZ_JBFUIC010000317.1:0-4526 GCF_056402075.1 Pseudomonas sp. P4_C3 | reverse complement strand
CCTTATTATTGTGATTGCAGAACTGGTTATTGCCGGCGGCCGAAGCCCTGCCGCTGGGAAACTCCCGCAGCAGGACAAGGACGCCGCAGAGTTCAGGTCACGCTGTGGCGAACCTGGAATTGCGCTTGCGACCAGGTGTTCCGGTCGAGGATATCGCCGAGGATCTGTACCGCATCCCAGACTTCGGTGAAGGTCGTGTACAGCGGGGTGAAACCGAAACGCATGATGCGTGGCTCGCGGTAATCACCAATCACGCCCCGCTCGATCAGGGCCTGGATCACCGCATAACCTTCGGGGTGTTCGAAGCTGACGTGACTGCCACGTCTGGCGTGCTCACGCGGCGTGATCAACGTCAGATCGTGAGCCGCGCAACGCTGCTCGACCAATTCGATGAACAGGTCAGTCAGCGCCAGGGATTTGCGGCGCAAGCTGACCATGTCGGTCYGGGCAAACACGTCCAGGCCACACTCGACCATCGCCAAAGAGGTAATCGGCTGGGTGCCGCACAGGTAGCGCGCGATGCCGCTGCTCGGCTCGTAATGCGACTCCATGGCGAACTGCCGTGAGTGGCCGAACCAGCCGGACAGTGGCTGCGGCACCAGATCGCACAACTGTGGCGAAACCCAGACAAAGGCCTGCGAGCCCGGCCCGCCATTGAGGTACTTGTAGGTGCAGCCGATGGCGTAATCGGCACCCGCCCGATGCAGGTCGACCGGTACCGCGCCCGCGGAATGGGCCAGGTCCCAGATCGCCAGCGCGCCACATTCGTGAGTCAGCGCGGTCAGGGCCTGCATGTCGTGCATGTAGCCGGTCTTGTAATTGACGTGGGTGAGCATGACCACTGCCGTGTCCTGGTCAATCGCTTGCGGCAACCCTTCAGGACTGTCGACCAGGCGCAGGGTATAACCCTGTTGTAGCATCTGCGCGAGGCCTTCGGCGATGTACAGGTCGGTGGGGAAATTGCTCGATTCACTGACGATCACCCGTCGCTGCGGCGACCTGGTGGCCTGTACGCGCAAAGCGGCGCTCAGCACTTTGAACAGGTTGATCGAAGTGGTATCGGTCACCACGACTTCACCCTCCCCCGCACCGATCAAGCCCGCCAGGCGGTTGCCCAGACGCTCCGACAGCTCGCGCCAGCCTGCGCTGTTCCAGCTGCGGATCAAGCCATTGCCCCACTCCTCGGCGACCACCGCTTGAGCCCGCGCCAAAGCAGCGACCGGCCGCGCGCCCAGGGAGTTGCCATCGAGATAGATAACGCCTTCAGGGAGCGCAAACTGCCGGCGCAGGGGCGCCAGCGTGTCCTGGGTATCAAGCGCCAGACAATCGTTTCTTGTCGTCATTGGGTGTCCTGTTTTTTGTTATGCGGCGCCCTCCGGGCAGGTTGCATCGACCTGCCCGGGCGCCCTGATTCAAGGCAATTCGCCTAATACTGATCAGTTGACACACAAAATCTGTGGGAGCGAGCTTGCTCGCGATGGGGGCCTAATATTCAACATCAATGTTGACTGACCCGCCGCTATCGCGAGCAAGCTCGCTCCCACAAGGATTGCAGTGTTCAAACCCTTGGCTGACCGGCATCAGGCAATTCGCCCGCCTTTCGATGGAGAGATAATGAACTAACCATTGGAGAATTTTCGTGCAAAGTGGGCAGCGCTATAGTAGTTATCTCGCAGAATATTCGAATCAAACCCCAATAAACGCGGATTTATTCAAACCATGAATCTTGACTCGACAGACCTGCGAATCCTGCATCAATTGCAACAGGATGGCCGCATCAGCAATCAGGAATTGGCGGAGAAAGTCGCCTTGTCACCGTCGGCTTGCCTGCGTCGTTTGCGCCTGCTGGAAAGCGAAGGAATCATCACCGGCTATCGCGCGGTGCTGAACGCCGAACGGCTGGGCATTGAACTGGAAGCCATCGTTCATGTGTCGCTGCGACAGGACGTCGAGGACTGGCACGAGACCTTCATCAAGAAGGTTCAGCAGTGGCCGGAAGTGGTCACCGCCTATGTGGTTACCGGGGCAAGCAACTATGTGTTGCGGGTGCAGGCCCGCAACCTCAAACACTTCTCGGATTTCATCGTCAACCACCTCAACCGCACCGCCGGCGTCACCGATATACGTTCGGAAATCGTCCTGCAAAAAATCAAGGAGCGTGAGCAATTGCTGGATCTGGTGGTACGCAAGTAAGGACGCCGACCTTCAAAGCCCGTGCAGGCGCCGGGCTTCGTTGCGCTGCAACGTCATGCTCGGGGTTTCGTCGAACAGCTTGCGGTACTCGGTGGAAAAACGCCCCAGGTGCATGAACCCCCAGCCCATCGCGATCCCGGAAATATTGCGTGCCGAACCGTGCTCAAGAATCTCCTGGCGCACGGCGTTCAAGCGGTACTTTTTCAGGTAGACCATTGGCGACATGGCGAAGTACTTCTTGAACGCATCGAACAACTTGAAGCGCGAAACGCCGGCAGCGGCCTCGATGTCCTCCAGATGCAACGCTTCGCGGGCGTTGTCGTGGATGTACTGTCGAGCCCTGATCAGGTAGTGCGGCAACTTCACGCCCAGCACGTCCCGCAGCGCCTGCGAATAGTTGTTGGGCTGGGCCAGGATCAAGCCTTTGATCAGCGAGCTTTCAATGTCCCGGGTGAAGGCCACCTGTTCGAAGAGTTCGCTGCTGCGCGCAAGCTCGTCGATGAAGTAACGCGCCATGCGCCACCACGACGCCGATGCGCCATCGATCGCATCCATCACCGGCTCGAAGCGCAGCGGCGCGTCCAGAGGCCGTTGCAACATCCCCTCCAGCGCTTCGCTCATCGCGATACGCGTAATCACTACCTGAACCTTGCGACAGTCACCGGAGATCGCCAGCAGCTGGTTTTCATTGGGCGACACGATGACCCCTTGATCGCGGTCGGACCTGAGCACGCTGCCATCCTTGCTCAGCTCCTGTTGGCCCACCAGCGGCAAGCTCAGGCTGTAGCTGCTGAAGTGCTCGGCGTCTTCGATATCGATGGTGACATCGGTGCCGTATTCGATAGTACCCAGGGTGGTGGCCATCGATTTGAACATGTTGGCGTTGTGATGAAAGCGAATCCGTTCGGGGGTCGCGCTCACCAGTCGATGGGGCCCGCAGATACCGGACATCCAGCTTCTGGCGGCCTCCAGGTCATCGCTGTCGACACGAATGTCGCGAAACTGCGGATCCACTTTGCTGCTCATCACGGTGCACTCACAGGCAATATTTTCGGCGCGCTCTGACGGCGCGTACCAGGCGGGAAAGGAGCAACTTCCACGCCATAAATCGTCGGCGCCCACTTAACGGATAGTGATCGGTAACTAAGCGGATAAGACATGGCTGACAAAGCCGCAAAAGCACTCGATCAGCACTCGGCGCATTGCAAAACAGTATCTGATTGGCGCAATCAGGTGCAGCCGTTTATCACCTGGTGCGGGATTTGTGTCATCGCTGCCCAACCAACTGTTACCGCCCCCCCAATTTTACGGACTGCCTTCGCCAACTTATCGGATAGACCGCCACCCGCCCCGCTCCTCTAATGAGCGCACCGATTAGCCCAATAAAAAAGGTGCACACCATGAGTGGCGAAAAAAACGTCGAGCAGTGGAAAGCGTTTATCCAAAGCTGCCTGGATTTCCGCCTGGCAGAGGGCGTATTCCGCATCGCCCGGGACATCTTCACCGAGCCGCAGCTGTTCGATCTGGAGATGGAACTGATCTTCGAAAAGAACTGGATCTACGCCTGCCACGAAAGCGAGCTGGCCAACAACCACGACTTCGTGACTATGCGCGCCGGCCGCCAGCCGATGATCATTACCCGCGACGGTGATGGTCAGCTCAATGCGCTGATCAATGCCTGCCAGCATCGCGGCACGACGCTGACCCGCGTCGGCAAGGGCAATCAGTCGACCTTCACCTGCCCGTTCCATGCCTGGTGCTACAAAAGCGATGGTCGCCTGGTCAAGGTCAAGGCGCCGGGCGAGTACCCGGAAGGCTTCGACAAAGCCACCCGCGGCCTGAAGAAAGCCCGCATCCAGAGCTACAAGGGTTTCGTCTTCATCAGCCTGGATGTGCACGCCGACAACAGCCTGGAAGACTTCCTCGGCGACGCCAAAGTGTTCTTCGACATGATGGTCGCCCAGTCGCCGAGCGGTGAGCTGGAGGTACTGCCCGGCAAGTCGGCCTACACCTACGACGGCAACTGGAAACTGCAGAACGAAAACGGCCTCGATGGTTATCACGTCAGCACGGTCCACTACAACTACGTGGCCACGGTGCAGCACCGCCAGCAGGTCAACAGCGAGAACGGCACCGCCGCCAGCGGCACCCTCGACTACAGCAAGCTCGGCGCCGGTGATGCCAATACCGATGACGGCTGGTTCGCCTTCAACAATGGCCACAGCCTGCTGTTCAGCGACATGCCCAACCCGTCGGTGCGCTCCGGCTACGCGACGATCATGCCGCGCCTGATCGAAGAACACGGCCAGCAAAAGGCCGAGTGGATGATGCAT
>NZ_JBFUIC010000316.1:0-4544 GCF_056402075.1 Pseudomonas sp. P4_C3 | reverse complement strand
CCCGCGGTCTGTCCCTCGGCATGCGCCTCGACAACTGGCCGCCTGCAAGTCTTAAGAAGGACGACAAGGCGACTGCCTGATCGTCGTAATCACCGAACGTAGTGTTTGGTAAGGAATGAACCATGCGTCATCGTAAAAGTGGTCGTCACCTGAGCCGCACCAGCTCGCACCGCAAGGCCATGTTCCAAAACATGGCGGTGTCGCTGTTCGAGCACGAGCTGATCAAAACTACTCTGCCAAAAGCTAAAGAACTGCGCCGCGTTGCCGAGCCGCTGATCACTTTGGCCAAGATAGATAGCGTTGCTAACCGCCGTCTGGCTTTCGACCGTACTCGTTCGAAAGCTATCGTTGGTAAGCTCTTCAACGACCTGGGCAAGCGTTACGCTACCCGTGAGGGTGGCTACCTGCGCATCCTCAAGTGCGGTTTCCGCGCTGGCGACAACGCGCCTATGGCGTACGTCGAGTTGGTTGATCGTGCTACTGCTGGCGAAGCTGTATCTGCCGAGTAAGACGTCAGTCTGAAACAAAGAACCGGGCCTAGTGCCCGGTTTTTTGTGCCTGTAAGAAACGCGCCTTTTGTACAAGCGTTTCCTTCGTCTGTGTCGTCATCATGTGACGGGGATGATCATTAGTATTTTTCTATCGATGTCTGCAAGTTAATGAATTTGTAGGTGTCATATTGATGATCAATACTCCTTCTCAGCCGATTAGCCGGCAGTTCAAGACCGACAGAGGAAGGAAGATCGCATGAGCCAAAACACAACGCTTACCACCGCCAGTGGCGCTCCTGTTGCCGATAACCAGAATTCCCGCTCCGCCGGCCCTCGCGGCCCGCTGCTGCTCGACGACTTTCACCTGATCGAGAAGCTTGCCCACTTCAACCGTGAAAACATCCCTGAGCGCCGTGTACACGCCAAAGGCTCGGGTGCTTACGGTACGTTCACTGTGACGCGTGATATTACTCAATACACCAGCGCGAAGCTGTTTGAGGCAATCGGGAAGCAAACCCCGACTTTCCTGCGGTTTTCCACTGTGGGCGGTGAGCGTGGTTCGGCCGATACCGAGCGTGATCCGCGCGGCTTTGCCTTGAAGTTTTACACCGAGGAAGGCAACTGGGACATCGTTGGCAACAACACCCCCGTGTTCTTCATTCGCGATCCACTGAAGTTTCCGGACTTTATCCACACCCAGAAGCGTTTGCCGCAAAGCAACCTGAAAAGTGCCCAGATGATGTGGGACTTCTGGTCGCATTCGCCCGAGGCGCTGCACCAGGTCACCATCCTGTTCTCCGACCGGGGTATCCCTGACGGATACCGMCACATGCACGGCTTTGGAAGCCACACTTACAGCCTCATCAACGCTCAAGGTGAGCGTCACTGGGTGAAGTGGCACTACAAGACCAAGCAAGGGATCAAGAACCTCGCTCCGGCTGAAGCAGCGCGCTTAGCGGGTACTGATCCGGATTACGCCCAGCGTGACTTGTTCAGTGCCATCGAGCGCGGTGATTTCCCGAAATGGCGCGTGTGCATTCAGATCATGAGCGAGGCTCAGGCGGCGGCGCACTATGAGAACCCGTTTGATGTCACCAAAACCTGGTCGCAGAAAGAGTTTCCACTGATTGAAGTCGGAGAACTTGAGCTCAATCGCAATCCGCAGAACTACTTCGCGGAAGTCGAGCAAGCGGCGTTCGGTCCCAGCAATATGGTTCCAGGCGTTGGTCTGTCGCCGGATCGTATGCTGCAAGGTCGGGTCTTCGCCTACGCGGACGCTCATCGCTACCGTGTCGGCACCAATCACCAGCAGTTGCCCGTCAACGCTGCGCGCAGTCCGGTCAACACTTACCAGCGCGATGGTTCGATGGCTTTTGGCAGCAATGGCGGCTCGACGCCGAACTACGAGCCGAACAGCTACGTCGAGTCGCCGAAGCAGGCGCCTCGTTATGCAGAGCCGGCGTTGGCCCTCAGTGGCGCCGCTGATCGTTACGACCACCGTGAAGACACTGATTACTACAGTCATGCCGGCGCGTTGTTCCGCTTGATGACTGAAGAGCAGAAATCGCTGCTGGTCAGCAACATCGCCGGTGCGATGGCGGGTGTGTCGAGTGATGTGGTTGACCGTCAGTTGCAGCACTTCTACAAGGCTGACCCGGCGTATGGAGAAGCAATCGCAAAGCTGCTCAACGTACAGCTTAACGAAGTCTAAATGAGAAGCAGAACCGCCCTTGATTGGGCGGTTTTTTGCGTTATTTCAGCCGCTTTTCTCAGGATATCTTCGCTTTTATTGCGTCTTGCGAGTGACGATAAGGGCATGTTGGTTCAAACTACAACTTTCAAGCAGGGAGATGTAGGGCGATGCAAGGCCACCCAGATGTGATCGATTACCTCAACACGTTGCTGACCGGCGAACTGGCCGCGCGTGATCAATATTTCGTCCACTCGCGGATGTATGAGGACTGGGGTTTCACCAAGCTCTACGAACGAATCAATCACGAGATGGAAGAGGAAGCAGGGCACGCTGATGCCCTGATGCGCCGGATTCTGATGCTCGAAGGCACGCCGCGCATGCGTCCGGACGATCTCGATGTCGGCACCACGGTGACCGAGATGCTCGAAGCGGATTTGCGCCTGGAATACAAGGTCCGTGCTGCGCTGTGCAAGGGCATCAAGCTCTGCGAGCAGCACAAGGACTATGTCAGCCGCGAAATGCTGCGGGTTCAATTGCATGACACCGAAGAAGATCACACCTACTGGCTCGAGAAGCAGTTGGGTCTGATCAAGTTGATCGGGCTTGAGAACTACCTGCAATCCCACACCTGATTGCATAGGGGAAGCCCCAACGTCTTTTGTAGGAGCGAGCTTGCTCGCGAAAAATCTGAAGGCGCTGCGTTATCGTTTACGACCTTCGTCGGAACGCCGCCCGGAGCAAGCTCGCTCCTACAGATACAAAAAAGCCCCTGTCACTGATGAAGTGACAGGGGCTTTTTCATGGGGCCCGGTTAAGCCCTGTCACGCTCCAACAGCGGCTTGAGGTAGTAACCGGTATGGGATTGCTTCATCTCTGACACTTCCTCCGGCGTGCCGACGGCAATGATCTGCCCGCCCTTGGAACCACCCTCCGGACCCAGGTCCACCAGCCAGTCAGCGGTCTTGATCACGTCCAGGTTGTGTTCGATCACCACCACGGTGTTGCCGTGGTCGCGCAGGCGATGCAGCACGTCCAGCAGTTGCTGGATATCCGCGAAATGCAGCCCGGTGGTCGGTTCATCGAGGATGTACAGGGTCTTGCCGGTATCACGCTTGGACAGCTCGCGGGACAGCTTCACCCGTTGGGCTTCACCGCCGGACAGCGTGGTAGCCGATTGCCCCAGCTTGATGTACGACAGACCGACGTCCATCAACGTTTGCAGCTTGCGCGCCAGGGCCGGTACGGCATCGAAGAACTCCCGTGCTTCCTCGATGGTCATCTCGAGGGTTTCGTGGATGCTCTTGCCCTTGTACTTGATCTCCAGGGTCTCGCGGTTGTAGCGCTTGCTCTTGCACACGTCGCACGGCACATAGATGTCCGGCAGGAAGTGCATCTCGACCTTGATCAGGCCGTCGCCTTGACATGCCTCGCAGCGGCCGCCCTTGACGTTGAAGGAGAAGCGCCCCGGCCCATAGCCCCGGGAGCGGGACTCCGGTACGCCAGCGAACAACTCGCGGATCGGTGTAAACAGCCCGGTGTAGGTCGCCGGGTTGGAGCGCGGTGTGCGACCGATAGGGCTCTGGTCGATATCGACGACCTTGTCCAGGTGCTCCAGGCCCTTGATGCTGTCGTGGACGGCCGCTTCGAGGGTAGTGGCGCCATTCAGCGCCGTGGCGCTCAGCGGGAACAGGGTGTTGTTGATCAGCGTCGACTTGCCGGAGCCGGACACGCCGGTGACACAGGTCAGCAGGCCGATCGGAATCTCCAGGTCGACATTGCGCAGGTTGTTGCCGCGCGCGCCCTTGAGCGCCAGCGTCAGCTTCTTGTTGCGCGGTGTGCGTTTGGCCGGGACTTCGATCTTCACCCGGCCCGACAGGTATTTGCCCGTCAGTGAGTCCGGATGCGCCATGACCTCGGCCGGTGTGCCTTCGGCGACGATATGCCCGCCGTGGACGCCAGCGCCCGGGCCGATGTCCACCACGTAGTCGGCCAGACGAATCGCGTCTTCGTCGTGCTCGACCACGATCACCGTGTTACCGATATCGCGCAGGTGCTTGAGGGTGCCCAGCAACCGGTCGTTGTCGCGCTGATGGAGGCCGATGGAGGGTTCGTCAAGGATGTACAGAACGCCCACCAGGCCGGCGCCAATCTGGCTGGCCAGACGAATACGCTGGGCCTCGCCACCGGACAAGGTGTCCGCGCTGCGATCCAGCGACAGATAGTCGAGGCCGACGTTGACCAGGAACTGCAGGCGTTCGCGGATTTCCTTGAGGATCTTGTCGGCAATTTCGCCACGCCGGCCGGTGAGCTTGAGCCCGCCAAAATAATCGGACGCATCGCCGATCGGCAGGTTGGTTACC
>NZ_JBFUIC010000315.1:0-4583 GCF_056402075.1 Pseudomonas sp. P4_C3 | reverse complement strand
CTGGCGGACTCTACGTCGCTGAAGGCCCCTGTAGGTTTCCAGTAGGGAAGTGATGGAGGCATCCATAACAATCGCCAAAGGCCTTGGGATTCAATTTCCTGCATCAGCAGTCGCAGCCTTGCGTTTCTGGTGTCGACAGGAAGGTATTTTTCGATCTCATTTGAGTTAAGCAACGTCCCGGGTGATGCCTGAAAGAGATCGGCAACAGCGGAGACATTTTTGGCCTGGTCTGATCTCAATGCTCGCTTAAAATTGTACTCGTGCATGAAATTGGCGAGATAAGGTGCAGATTTCCAGTGCTCGACAATATCGGGTTGATCAAGCCGGCGGGCGACTGCGTCAACTGTTCGCAGATCAAACAGATCACCTGAGGTCAGTGCCGGCACCATTTGGGTTGGTTGGACCATGGCGTCCTGCTTCTTGGTTAAACCGACGCGTTCGGTGCGACACATCACTGATTGAAGGGCTGACTCGATTCGTGCTTTTAGACGCGTCACCGGTGCGAAGTCCTCGGCGGATCGAGCGCTGAGTAGTGCCGATCTGAAAGCTCCTAAATCATCTTTCAGATGTTCCAACTTCCTATCGTCCTCCATCAGGAAGCCAACAGTCTTGAGAAAATCTTCGTAGTGATCCTCTTCATCTAGGGCCGAAGAGTACATCTTGTAAGGCGTAGCTGAGAGCAAAAGAACCTTGCCGACCGAGCTGTTGAACATCGCCTGAGCGAGTTCTGCTGCGGGATTGTCGTCCGCAGGGGCAAGCAGATCATTAAACCTTTGAAACTCGTCGAGGATGATCAGGTTGGGGTTGAGTGCGGAGAGGCATGACTTGGCGAGGCACCGCCTCAACTCACCAATCAAGCGGAGGCAGTTTTGACGGGTCTGAGAGGATATTTTTCGGCGACGATCACTGTACGACTGCGCGGTCTCAATTAGTAATGCATGAAGAGCGTTGTCAGCAATGACCGCGGAACAAAACGTCGTTGCTATGGCTGTGTCGTACTCCAGCTTGATGTCTGCATCAGCAAACCAGCTTTCCTTTGCCTGGCCTTGCAGTGCGTTTTTAAGCCCTCTGCGGGTCAGTCCAGGAAGGTTGGCTAGCATCTGATAAATCAGCCGACGCTCGTCTTTTCTGCCCGGTCGATTTCCTTGGTTGAACGTGGTTCCGGGGGTGAAACTAATGAAGTTGATTGAATGCTCCCGCAGACGATGAACTTCTAGAGGCAGTAGCGTGAGTCTTGTTGCTCTCGCGAACGATGGTTGGCCTGGCAGCATGAGGCGCGCCACGTTTTGGGCCGCGATGTCGGCGTTGGAGCAGACGTAGATGATGTCAATCCGCTCAGATTGCACTTGGAGCCTTTCCACTACCCGTGCGATGAGGCCTTTGGCAACCAGCGTTTTACCAAGGCCGACCTCATCCGCCACAAGGAAGCGTCGAGTGGGGTGCGGTGAGTCGAAAAGGTGATGAAAAGCGTAGTTAACGGTCGTTCGTTGAAAGTCTTTGAGCTGAGCAAGGACTAGATCTGATGAGAACGAAGTCATGCTTTACGCTTCCTTTTTTGCGCCAAGGCTTGCTCAAACGGTTTCCAGAGTGCTTCGAAGTCATTGGGTATCGCAGACTCAACATCCATGGGTAAGTCCCTGCGCAGGCGTCGCATGAGCTCAGCGATAAAAGTGAGCCTTTCTGGCTCGCGAGCGAATGCCCTGGCCAGCATTTCAAAAAGGGGGGCATCGCCGGCTGTTGGAGAAATTTGCCATTGGGAGCCAGCTTCACCATCGTACGTACGCGAACCTGGGTCCCAATCACCGAGCAGTAGAAGTAGGTATCGGATGAAGGCACCAGGCTTCTTTAGCGCTGTCCGAAGCACTTCTATGTCTCGGTTAGGAGGGGCGTTGTGCATCACCAGATTCAAAGCAAAACTTTGCTGCTGACCGTCAAGCTTAAGGTTGAAGGCCAGAAACGATGTCAAATCCTCAAGTGAAAAATTCCCAAGTCTCATCGCTGGAAGGCGTTCTGACGATGATAACGATATCGCTCTTGCTTGATTGATTGATATTGGCCAGCAACTCACCTCGACCTGTCCAAAGTCAACTTTCTCGACCCCGGCCAGCCACAAGACCCAATCATCCTCCTGTTGAGTACAGGTCAGATGCAACTCCGCACTGCTGATAAGTTGACGCAGCTTGTCCAGATAGGCGCGAGTCTGCTCAGCTTCATCAGATTCAATAACGGGTGAGCGCTGATAGCGGCAGATGATGTCGCCTATGCCCACATCAGAAGTCCAGTTCGAGGGGACTCCGACTCTACTGTGGCGTCCAATCAGCTCCACCATGAACTCGACGTTCTGGCCGGCTAGCAGGGCCGCAGAGGTTGCGTTAGCGGATCCTAGAAACATATGCGTATTCCACGCTTTCCTGCCAACGAACAATTTCGCATGTAGCCCTTGCTGCCGACCTGGGAGCTCGTCAGTATCTTCAGGTGAGTCCACTTGGTCATTTAGCACCCAGTCCTCACCAAAGTAAGTTGAGTTTTTTTCGGGTAGTCGATCCAGCTCCTCGGGTCTGGATATCAAAAAGGTAGCGGAGTAAGTGCTTTCTGTTAGGGCCTTAATCGCCTCAGCAGTGATGAAAGGCGAAATTACTCCCAGCTCATCCCAGCGCTCATTTATGGTCGGGCATGGAATCCACTTCGCAGGTTTTTTGCCCAACCCCAATGCGTGGAAATTAAGGCTTTCAAAATCACCTGGTAGCTCCCATTCCGCGTAGTGGGCATCGTTTGCGAGGCTCTGTAATTTATCAATTCGGGCTGTAGCTAACTTCCGAATGGACAGCTCGCTCAGGCTAGCAATGAAGTTAACCAAAGGTTTGTTCTGGCTGTTTCGCTTCTTGCTGACATGCCCATCCAATCTTAATGAGAGGTCCCATGATGCATCGTCCGTTAGATTTCGAGACAACACCAAAAGCCGCAGCACAGCCGGCCTGCCAATCACATTGGATTTGAATTTCAACAGCCAAACCTTAGGATGGAAAGCTCCTCCGTGGGGCGCTCTAGCCTCATAGACCATGTCTTCCAGCAATACGAACAAAGGGCTGACAATTCGCGGTGGTTGGAGCCGCCCGGGTTGGCAAAAAACCGTAAGTTTCGACGCGGTCCTACGCATTCCTTCAAGCGTCGCAAGCGGATCGATATCTGCAGTAGGAGTTTTTGGATTTGCGAGCCAGCAAAGATTGAGAGGTACGCTAAGCAACGTCACCAGATCAAGGGAAAATGACGTAACTATGCCGGTCTCGAAAGTGTGATCCGGAGGAGGGGTCAAGGCATCGACTAACATGCTGCGCTGGTCTTGGTTGATCATTTGCGCTTCATCCCTTCATGCCATTCTCCCAGCATGCTTTGTGCAATCGACCATCGAAAATTGAGCCTATTCAGGCCTGCCTCGCCGCCCCAAGACGTACGCGCAGCTTTGTTGCTGAATCTGGAGCGTCCACCCTTTAGCTCACGCTCTCTTCGTTCAATGAGGTCAAGTGCGGGCTTATAGCTCCCAAGACCACTTTGTTTTTTCATGACCAAAGCAAACCAGCGCGTCACAAATTCTTGAGTCCTGATGGGGACCATGTAGCCATTTCTACCTACAGAAATCCAAAACTCAGCAAGACTCCAACCCTCAAGGAGGTGTACCTCTGAAGTCTCCCACTCGATCAGTGCATCGCCATGCTTTTTGATCAGATCTTCCCGTTGTTCCAGTCTTGCCAGTTGGAGGTTGTAGAGACGCGCAGCGCCTTGGATCAGTGCATCAAATCGGCGGCAATGTTTGAGCAGCGTTTTGTATCGACCTGGAAATTCAGCGAATTTTGGGTGTTCCCAAATGGTGTTCACTTCCTTGAAGTTGTCTTGGGGTGAGCTGTTCACGGCCAGCCAAGTCAACAGTGAGTCGGGGTGTAACTGACGCCAACGATCAAGCAAAAACTCTGATTCCAGGCGTGTCAGTGCTAAATGCGCATTTTCAGGGAAGTCTTTAGGCATGAGTTTCTTTAACTCTGGATGCCAGAGTCCTCGTTGTTCCCCTGATTCATACTCAATTTCGATACGTCTGGATCGCGTAGTCTGAGTGGCCTTCAAACGTTCGGCCATAGAAAAGTGTTGCTGCTGGCTACCAGAATGAGTCCGAAAGCCCCAGTTGCCCAGCGCGGCCCAATACACAGAGCTAGGAAGGCGCTTAAGTTCGCTCCGGGATCTACGACCTGCAATACCCCAAGCGTCCGAAGGCTCATTCTTGTCGAGGTAAGCCATTAGGCGAATTTCGGCCTCTCGGCCAGCGGCAGGGAAGCGAGACGCGGTCGTACCTTTGACCTCGATCTCGATGTAAAGCCAAGGTATGAAAAAGAAATAGCGGAGCCGAGTGTGAATCGTTGAGGTACCTGGAAAAAGTTGATCCGAGATGGCGTCACGCACACTGCCGATGCCGAGCTCATCTCTTGACTCAGGAGCTTTAAAAAAACTCAGCAAACGAAGACTTCGGTCGCGGGCGGCACCGTCATGGTCAAGCCAGGTAATCGAGGATCCCATCTGTTTGCGCTCCTTTGTTA
>NZ_JBFUIC010000314.1:0-4602 GCF_056402075.1 Pseudomonas sp. P4_C3 | reverse complement strand
CAGATTCGTCTGCAACCGGGCGTGATTGGTGCCCAGGCCAACGCCTGGCTGGCACCGTTCGGACGCAAGATCGGCCCGGACCCGGCCTCGATCAACGCCTGCAAGATCGGCGGTATCGTCGCCAACAATGCCAGCGGCATGTGCTGCGGCACGGCGCAAAACACCTATCACACCCTGGCCGGCATTCGTCTGGTGCTGGCTGACGGCAGTCGTCTCGACACTGAAGATGCCACCAGCGTCGCAGCGTTTCGCCAAAGCCACGCCGCTCTGTTGGAGCGTTTGACAACCCTGGGACGCGAGACCCGCGCCAACGCCGAACTGGCTGCGAGAATTCGCCACAAATACCGTCTGAAAAATACCACCGGCCTGTCGCTCAATGCCTTGGTGGATTTCGACGAGCCTGTGGATATCTTGAGCCACTTGCTGGTGGGCTCCGAGGGCACGCTAGGGTTCATCAGCGCGGTGACCTACGACACGGTGATCGACCATCCGAACAAGGCCTCGGCCCTGATTGTGTTCCCGGATGTCGAGACCTGCTGCAACGCGGTCACCGTACTGAAAAGCCAACCGGTGTCGGCCGTGGAACTGCTGGACCGGCGCAGCCTGCGTTCAGTGCAGGACAAACCCGGCATGCCGCCTTTCGTACAACAGCTGTCGAACAATGCCTGCGCCTTGCTGATCGAATCCCGCGCCGCGTCGTCCACCTTGCTGCACGAACAACTGGCGCAGATCATGGCGTCGCTGAAAACGTTCCCCGTGGAAAAGCAGGTCGATTTCACTGAGGATCCACAGGAAAACGCCCGTCTCTGGGCCATCCGCAAAGACACCTTCCCTGCCGTCGGCGCAGTGCGCAAGACCGGCACCACGGTGATCATCGAAGACGTCACCTTCCCGATCGAACAACTGGCCAGCGGCGTTAACCGCCTGATCGAACTGTTCGACAAACATCACTACGACGAAGCGATCCTTTTCGGACACGCGCTGGAAGGCAATCTGCACTTCGTCTTCACCCAAGGCTTCAACAGCCCGGAAGAAGTCGCACGCTATCAGGCGTTCATGGACGACGTGGCGCAACTGGTGGCAGTGGAGTTCGGCGGTTCGCTGAAAGCCGAACACGGCACCGGGCGCAACATGGCGCCGTTCGTCGAACTGGAATGGGGCAGCGATGCCTACCAATTGATGTGGCAGCTCAAGCGTCTGCTGGATCCCAACGGCATTCTCAACCCGGACGTGGTACTCAGCGAAGATCCGCAGATCCACCTAAAGCACCTCAAGCCCTTGCCCGCCGCTGACGAGATTGTGGACAAGTGCATCGAGTGCGGCTTCTGCGAACCGGTTTGCCCGTCGAAAGGACTGACCCTGAGCCCGCGTCAGCGCATCGTGATCTGGCGCGACATTCAGGCGAAGAAACGCGCGGGCATCGATACGTCCGAACTCGAAACCGCTTACGACTATCAAGGCATCGATACCTGCGCCGCGACCGGCCTGTGCGCGCAACGTTGCCCTGTAGGCATCAATACCGGCGAACTGGTGAAAAAGCTGCGTAGCCGGAAGGCGACGCATACGAAAACCGCCAACTGGCTTGAAGGAAATTTCGCCACGGCACTGCAAGGTGCGCGCTTCACCCTGCACGTAGCCAATGGTGCGCGCCTGTTGTTGGGAGCGCCGCGCCTGGCAAAACTTTCCGCAGCCGCCAGCAAGCTGTCCAAGGGGCAGGTCCCGCTGTGGACCAATGCCATGCCTCAGCCTGAACGGCCGATCCGCTTCAGCCCGGCGATCAACGATGAGCGTCCGCGTGTGGTGTACCTCGCCGCCTGCGTATCAAGGGCCATGGGGCCGGCGGCGGGCGACACGGAACAAATGTCGCTGCACGACAAGACCCGAGGCCTGCTGGAAAAGGCCGGTTATCAGGTGGTTTTCCCGGACAACCTCGACAACCTGTGCTGCGGTCAGCCGTTCGCGTCCAAAGGCTACGCCGAGCAAGCCGAACACAAACGCCAGGAGCTGATTGGCGCGTTGCTGCACGCCAGCCGCGGCGGGCTCGACCCGATCTACTGCGACACCAGCCCCTGCACCTTGCGTCTGGTTCAGGACTTGAGCGAAAACCGTCTGGACCTGTACGACCCGGTGCGCTTCATTCGCACGCACTTGATGGATCGCCTCGACTTCACACCGCAGGATGCGCCGATTGCGGTGCACGTCACTTGCAGCACTCAGCACCTTGGCGAAAGTCAGGCGCTGATCGATCTGGCGCGCAAATGCAGCAAAAACGTGGTCATTCCCGAAGGCATTCACTGCTGCGGCTTCGCCGGCGACAAGGGTTTCACCACGCCGGAGTTGAACGCCCATTCCCTGCGCACGCTCAAGGACGCGGTGCAACAATGCAGCGAGGGGATATCGACCAGCCGCACCTGTGAGATCGGTCTGACGCAACATGGCGGCATTGACTACCACGGACTAGTCTATCTGGTGGACCGCGTTACCCAGGCTAGGGTGCCCTGATAGCAGGATCTACAGGAAGGTGCATAGACGTGCATTCCTTAACGCTACTTGCCGGAATCGACAGCTCTACAGTAGAAAAGCAGAACCCTGACGTGCCGCCGCAGTCCACTGATCAAGTCCCGCTAATGCGGGACTTCCTAAAACTCGGTAGACCGTTTTGATGGCCAGCAATGACTGGTCCTTCAGTCCAAGGAGATACACATGAATCGTTCTGTGCTGTTAGGTTTGTTCGTTGTTGCTTCCATGATGGCTTCCACTTCGTTTGCGGCCGAAAAAGACCAGTGCGCGGTCAACCTGCAAACCATCGAAAACGGCAAGGCACAGATTCCCGGGGAAATGCTTGACCAGGTGGAGGCCTCCGTCAAGAAAGCCAAAGCCGACCAGGCAAAAGGCACCAAGGCAGGTATTGATGATTGCATCGCCGAGACCAACCAAACCATCATGGACGTCACGAACGCGCACAAAGGCGCGAAGTAACTCAGTTCAAGGCCAACCTTCGGGTGGGCCTTGTTGGTGTACATCAACAACGGAGTACTGGCAGCCGGGAGTTCAAAGCCCGGCTGCGTCCGATACGAAGCAAACCAAAACCCGCCAGTTGCGGGTTTTGTTGCATCTGGGGTCTGGAAATGTGTAACCGTCCGCATCGCTGGAAAAAGCTCGACACGTTTTCTGAAAAACCGAATTCTTGCGTTGAATCGTAGTCTTTGAGGTAAGCCCCATCAGATCGTGACTGATTTTTCGGGCTCGGCTTGGCCGTCCACTCATACGGCAGCACCGAGACCATCAGCTCAAGGAGATACCCATGAAACGCACCACACTCGCTGGCCTGTTCATTGCTGCTGCCATGCTGGCCTCTCCTGTATTTGCTGCGGACAACAACCTTTGTACGAGCAAACTGCAAGAGCTCAAAGGCAAAGTGAATGCGCTGCCGGCGACCTCCGGAAGCACCACAATGGAGATCAAAAGACTGATGTCCAGCGCCGAAGCCTCACAAGCCTCCGGAGACGACAAAAAATGCGTCACCGAGGCCACCCAGGCAATGGCACTCGCTGACAGACAGAGCAACGAGCCCAACCCATAATTTGTGGTGGCCAACCTTCGGGTTGGCCTTCTGGGTCACGTTGACGTACACTGTACAGGCTTGTTGCTCACTTGATTCAAAGAGCACCAGGCTCGGGGCCGTTTAGGATTCGACGCCGGTTGCGAAACTTTAGGTGCATGCCGAGTTGGTAACAGAACTCGTAAATCCACTGTTGCAACTTCCTATAGTTGCCAATGACGAAACCTACGGGGAATACGCTCTCGCTGCGTAAGCAGCCTTAGCCCTTCCCTCCTGGTACCTTCGGGTCCAGCAATCATCAGGGGATGTCTGTAAACCCAAAGTGATTGTCATATAGAACAGAATCGCCGTGCAGTACGTTGTGGACGAAGCGGCTAAAACTTACACAACTCGCCCAAAGCACCCTGCCCGTCGGGTCGCTGAGGGTTAACTTAATAGACACGGCTACGCATGTAGTACCGACAGCGGAGTACTGGCGGACGGGGGTTCAAATCCCCCCGGCTCCACCACTTCATCATCTAAAGACGTCCACGGACGTCTTTTTTTGTGCCTGAAATCCAATGAATACAAGGGTTTCGGCGCCTTTGGGGTCTTTGGAGAGTTTCTGAGTTCCAGGCGCTTTGGTATCCCAGGTGGTATCCCGGACCACCAAATGCTATTTTCAGGATACCAAAACGGTGCTGGAGGTAGCCCCCATGCCTACTAACGCAACCCGCCTCTCCGATCGCCAGCTCAAGGCGGTCAAAGCAACTGGTAAAGACTTCGTCCTCAGCGACGGCGATGGCTTGCAGCTTCGAGTACGCGCCAGCGGCTCGATGATGTGGAATTTCAATTACCGCGAGCCGTTGACCAGAAGCCGTATCAACATGGCGCTCGGTCCTTACCCCGACCTCTCCCTCGCCAACGCCCGGAAGAAAGCCGCAGAGGCGCGTGAGTTGCTCGCTTTGGGCACTGATCCCAAAACCCAGCGTAACGAGGTAAGGCAAGCCAAACTTGCTGAGACTGAACATACTTTCGAGAAGGTGGCCACTGCCTGGTTC
>NZ_JBFUIC010000313.1:0-4602 GCF_056402075.1 Pseudomonas sp. P4_C3 | reverse complement strand
GAAGTCTGCTTCACCGTGGTGAAAGGCTTGATCCAGTCGAGGCGCTTGGCTTGCTCGCGCCAGAAGCCGTCCGGGTTGACGACCGACTGCTGGTACATGGCCTTGTAGGTCGCCTCGTCGGTCAGCGTGTTAGCCAGAACCTCGGGACGAACGGGATACAGGGAAGCCGCACTCATCTTTCTTACCTCGGTGGAATAGTTGTTTTTGTATGACCACGTTTTAGCCGGGCCGGGCCTATAGAACCATTCGACGATGGTAGTAACAAGCCCCTACAAATTGTCATGAAAAACCTTCAAACCCACTACCGCCGCGGTACCTGTGGGAGCGAGCTTGCTCGCGATGGGGCACTAAAGGACACCCATTTCAAGGCTGGGACCCACACAGATCGGGGATTGTTACAGGATCTGTCAAAAGTGTTTATCAAATCCACGACTATATGGACGAGGCGCACACACCTAAAATCCGTCTTGCCAACAAGGCAACCTGATTAACCCAGTTACAGCCCCCACGAAGGCAGTTAATCAAACACCCTGGTACTGAAGTTCCACACGCAATCCCAAAAAGATTGCGTGCCCCCTTTCGACCTCTAAAAGGTAAAAATCAAATGAAAGCTTTATTGGTTCTGGCCCTCAGCAGCGTGTGCCTGACCGCCATGGCCGGCGAGGTCCCGACTGATGTCGCCCAGCAACAACCACCCATTGAGGAATACACTTACTCGATGAATCTGGACATCGCCAAAGTGATCTCCATGAGCGAAGCCCCGAACGTGTGTGAAGTTGTACCCATGAAAATGGAATACGAAGATTCCAACGGTCAACGGCATATCCTGCGTTACAGCGCGATGGGCAACGGCTGCTCTAACGGCTGATCCCCTGCTTCACCCCTCCCCCAATAAGGTTCGACCCACCCGCCTCGATCAGGCAGATGAAGCGCCGAACCTTAATGATCGATTAATTCGATTATTTTAAGCATTTATTTGCGCTTTTTAATCGAAATAGTCAGCGTAAAATCAACTGCAACCCAAGACAAACAACGCCTGCGAAACTGGAGCAACGACCATGAAAACCCAACTGATCCTCGCCCTGACCCTCTCCGTCCTGGCTGCCAACACCTTCGCCGCCGATGGTTACGACCGCACCGGCTCGGCTGCTTACACCAGCGAAGCGGCTGTCGCTTCCGACGGTTACGACCACACCGGTTCCGCGTCCTTCGCCGCCGATGGCGCAGACCACATTGGCGCCGGCAAACTGGCTTCCGACGGCGCTGACCGCACTGGCGCCGCCCGCCTCGCCGCCGATGGTGCCGACCACATCGGTGCCGCTCGCCTGAGCTGATCCGCCAGCGTGACTTCACAGCCCGACTTCGGTCGGGCTTAGTTGTGTCTGGAGCCTGAGAAAACCCCACCGAAACACAAGATGTAGTGAAAAATGCCTTTTTTGGTTATTTCTTGAACAAAAATAATCCAGGGCAAAAAATCAGGAAAAAAAATCTTCCCCCGCCAACATCGTTCAAAGCCCTGTAAACCCTCGCTCCGAACGAAAAACCGCCCCCGTCGACCGATCCGTGAGCCATTTCGCCGCCCCACAGCACGCAAAACTTCCCTATAATGCGGCCTTAAACGGGCCTGCAATATTCCCTTACAGGGATGAAAAGCCAGTCTGAAGCCCCGCACAAGCGATCAAAGCTTGCTGCGCCCATCAGTGGCTCTCGGAACCCCGTACAAATTTCTGTTTGATGCCTGCGTATAGCTGCTGCAAAAAACAATTCCTTTAGATCCAACGCGGCCAGTAAGGCCGTGTGAAAAACCGACCTATCCAATTTCACACGGGCACACTGGCCCTCACGCAGGAGACGACACGTCATGCTGAGCTGGGACGAATTCGACAAAGAAGACACGGAAGTAGCAGTCAAGAGCGCCAACGCTGGCCACGCCACCGAAGCCAACATGGACCGTCTCGACAGCGCCGGCGGTGCCGCCGCCCTGGAAGCCCGTGCCGTGACCGCTTCTGACTCCGCCGCCGTTGCCCGCGCCAAAGCCGCCCTGGATTCCCTCGACGTCGCCGAAGGCCTCGCCGAACTCGAAGGCGCCTCCGCCCGTGTCGCCGTTGACGAAAAGCGCATGATCAACTGCCGCGCCGACCTCAACCAACTCGTACCCTTCAAGTACGACTGGGCCTGGCAGAAGTACCTGGACGGCTGCGCAAACCACTGGATGCCGCAAGAAGTCAACATGACCGCCGACATCGCCCTCTGGAAAGACCCGGAAGGCCTGACCGACGACGAGCGCCGCATCGTCATGCGCAACCTCGGCTTCTTCTCCACCGCCGACTCCCTGGTTGCCAACAACCTGGTCCTGGCCGTGTACCGCCTGATCACCAACCCGGAATGCCGCCAGTACATCCTGCGCCAGGCCTTCGAAGAGGCGATCCACACCCACGCCTACCAGTACTGCATCGAATCGCTGGCCATGGATGAAGGCGAAATCTTCAACATGTACCACGAGATCCCATCGGTCGCGAAAAAAGCCACCTGGGGCCTGAAATACACCCGCTCGATCTCCGATCCGAAGTTCGAAACCGGCACCGTCGAAACCGACAAAGAACTGCTGCGCAACCTGATCGCCTACTACTGCGTCCTGGAAGGCATCTTCTTCTACTGCGGCTTCACCCAGATCCTCTCCATGGGCCGCCGCAACAAAATGACCGGCGTCGCCGAGCAGTTCCAGTACATCCTGCGCGACGAATCCATGCACCTGAACTTCGGCATCGACGTGATCAACCAGATCAAAATCGAAAACCCGCATTTGTGGGATGCCGAGATGAAGGAAGAGGCTTCGCAGATGATTCTGCAGGGCACTCAGCTGGAGATCGAATACGCGCGTGACACCATGCCTCGTGGGGTATTGGGCATGAATGCGGCGATGATGGAGGACTACCTGAAGTTCATCGCTAACCGTCGCTTGTCGCAGATTGGGTTGAAGGAAGAGTATCCAGGGACGACTAACCCGTTCCCTTGGATGAGCGAGATCATGGACTTGAAGAAAGAGAAGAATTTCTTCGAGACTCGGGTTATTGAGTATCAGACTGGTGGGGCTTTGAGCTGGGATTGATTCTAGAGCTTGCAGCGATTTGACGACTTGAATCGACAAATCGAATACCAAAAAGCCCCGATCTGATCGTAATGCTGTTCACTTAAGTATTTGAGTCCCAGCCGGGCTTCCCCGAAAATCCGATGCCAGACCTCTGGCATCGGATTTTTTATGTCTGTTCAACAGGACCTGCTCGACCTCGGCGACCTTTTCAACTTTTGCGACCTGAGCACCTTCACCCAAAACATCCCGATTGAGTGGGTAGCGTCTGCGCTGGATCTATCCAGTCAGGCCACCATTCGCCGACGGCGCCTGCCCGCCGATCAGGTGCTTTGGCTGGTGCTTGGCATGGCGCTATTTCGAGACGAGCCGGTTCACGAGGTGGCCAGACGCTTGAACATTTGCGCCCAAGGTCTGGCCTCCGACCATTTATTGGCCCGTAGTGGTGTAACCGAAGCTCGTAAACGGCTCGGTGCCGACCCCGTTGAGTGGTTGTTCCGCAAGACTGGCAACCAATGGGGTGCGGAGCGCTATGACGGTGATGCTTGGCATGACCTGCAGGTATTCGCGGTGGATGGAGCACTTTTGCGTACCCCGGATACGCCCGAGCTTCGAGCGCACTTCGGGTCGGGAAACACCCCGAGCGACCGCCAGACGCCTTTTCCCATGATGCGTCTGGTGGCGTTGATGAATGTGCGCTCGCACGTGATCCTGGATGCGCAGCTGAGCCCTTACCGACGCAGTGAAATGCGCTTGGCCGATGAGTTCCTGCAGCAAATTCCCGACCATTCGGTGACGCTGTTCGACAAAGGGTTCTGGGGGGCCGAACTGCTGTCGAGCCTGAGCAGAGCCGGCACCCACCGTCATTGGTTGATCCCGGCAAAAAAGGGAATGGTCTGTGAGGAAGTGACCCGTTACAGCGAGCACGACCGCCTGTTGCGCATGAAGGTCTCGCCGCAGGCCAGGAAGCGAAACCCGGCTCTTCCAACGCATTGGGAGGCCCGCGAAGTCAGCTATGAAATTCACGGCAAGCTAAAGACCGTCATGACGTCGTTGCCGGCCAACACCTACAACACCAAGGCCGTCGCCAAGCTTTATCAGGAGCGCTGGGAGATCGAATTGGGCTTCAGAGACATCAAAAGTTCGATGCAGCAGAACGCGGTGACCTTGCGTAGCAAGAAAGTCGACTTGGTCTATCAGGAGGTGTGGGGACTTTTGCTGGCTTACAACGTGATTCGTCGAGAGGCCAGTCAGGCAGCAGTGGCGTTTGGCCGAGCGCCCAGCGACATCCGCTTCAAACCGGCCTGCCAGTACATCGCCGTCCAACTGATCGTGATGGCAGCGGCCAATCCGGTTTCAGCCACAGGGAGGCGATTGGCAGAGTTAAGGGCAGGTGTTGGGGGAATGTTTCTGGATCACCGCCCAAGGCCTTCGAGGCCAAGGACGGTGAAAATTTCAAAAACCCGGTTTCCGGTGGACCGTAAGGCTGCTCCGCTTAAGTGAACAGCATTACG
>NZ_JBFUIC010000312.1:0-4605 GCF_056402075.1 Pseudomonas sp. P4_C3 | reverse complement strand
CCCGGTAGGCGGCTCGTTCCTGGTGACCGAAAACCCGACCATCGCCGAGCAACACCTGGCCAAGGCCTACGGCAAGGCTTCGGTGGGCGCACCGCCGATGTCGGTTCCACACCTGGACACCCGCGTGCTGGACGGCAAGCGCGTGATCCTGTTTGGCCCGTTCGCGACCTTCAGCACCAAGTTCCTGAAAGAAGGTTCGTACCTGGACCTGCTGACCACCACGACCACGCACAACGTGTGGCCAATGACCAAGGTCGGCATCAAGGAATATCCGCTGGTCGAGTACCTGGCAGGCCAGCTTATGCTGTCGGATGAAGACCGCATGAACGCCCTGAAAGAATACTTCCCGAACGCCAAGGCTGAAGACTGGCGCCTGTGGCAAGCCGGCCAGCGCGTGCAGATCATCAAGCGTGATGAAGCCGCCGGTGGCGTGCTGAAACTGGGCACCGAAATCGTCGCTTCGCAAGACGGCAGCATCGCCGGCCTGCTGGGCGCCTCCCCAGGCGCTTCGACTGCCGCACCGATCATGCTGAGCGTGCTGCAGAAAGTGTTCAAGGACAAGGTCGCGACCCCTGAGTGGCAGGCCAAGCTGCACCAGATCGTACCGAGCTACGGCACTCAGCTGAACAACAGCCCTGAGAAAGTTGCAGAAGAGTGGGCCTACACCGCCAAGGTGCTGCAGCTGACTCCGCCACCAGCGGTGATCGCGCCGGCTGTGAAGCCAGTGACTGTCGATACTGCTGTGAAGGCTCCGAAGGCTAATGCTGCGAGTGATATGGCTCTGTAATTAGAGACCGGATCAAAAAAAGCCCACTGAACCGGCGACGGTCAGTGGGTTTTTTTGTGGGCTGGAAAATGATTCTGGAGGCATGATCGGCATTATGTTTGTAAGCGTCCGTCCAATACACCTTGCGCAACGAAACTGACCTGCACCGGGCTAGAATCCTAACCCAGCCGCGTCGGGGATGCTGGAAGCGATGCGTTAGGTGCAAATGGAAGTGCGTGGAGTGAGCAGTGGAGTCGAAGTCGGAGCGCCGATGGAAGGATAAGGGCCCCCTGATATCACCCGCGATTTTGCCCATTGCTCTACAGACCCCGGGGGGACTAAATATTCCATGCCCGTCGTGATCGCTGTAATCACCAAGCGGTTCTTGGGGCGGAGAACATGGGGACGAAATTAAGTCCAGGCTATATGCGGCAGCGCCACCTGATTTATCGGTAAGCTACGCTTTTCGCTCGCTGTAAATCCACTCCTAACCACACCCTGATGACCAATATGCTTGACTGGGACAGCCTCCGTTTTTTCTTTGCCTTTGTTCATGAGGGCTCCTTAGCCGCTGCGGCTCGCTCGCTGGGGGTGGAGCACGCGACTGTGGCTCGCCGAATAGCTGCCCTTGAAGCCTCTTTGGACATGAAGCTGGTAGATCGTAGGGGCCGTGTCTACCAACTGACCGAGGATGGTGTGAGGGTAGGTGAATATGCAGCGCAGATGGAGTCTGCGTCACTTGCGCTCAGGCGATTCGCTGACGGGGGAGAAAACCGTATTGAGGGTGCGGTGATCTTGTCTGCGCCTCCTGCATACCTCGGAACGTTGGTAGCTCGGCGACTTGGGGTATTGCGCGAGCGTTATCCCCGGTTGCAGCTGACGCTCGTCGGAGCCAAGTCCACTGCGTCGTTGGCAAGGAAAGAAACCGATATTGCCATTACCTTCAGCAGGCCGGATGAACAGAGTGTCGTCGCCAAAAGTCTCGGCTCATTGCGTTTTTACCCTCATGCTAGCGAGGACTACATTAGTCAACGTGAACCTGAAGAGTTCGAGTTCATAGGCTACGACCGTAGCATGGAGGATTCGGTACAGCAGCAATGGCTCCTGGATCGGCTGGAAGGAAGACCGCTTTCCGTCACCAGCAACGACCTGCGCATCCAGGCATTAGCTGCCGTAGGCAATGCTGGCATAGTTTTCCTTCCGGATTTTTTAGGCAAAGAATATGGGCTGGCAAGGGTTGATATGGATCACACACCGCTGGAACTACCCATCTGGCTCGCGTTTCATGAAGATTTACGCAGCTCTCTAAAAATCCGGGCAGTGCTTGATTTCCTCATGGAGGGATTAGTGCAGGCACAGGAACTGTGAATTTTTTCACATCTGGTTTGTGATTTTGATGAATGGGCCATCACKAAACATACCTCTACTCTGGGCTCCGAATTGAATTCCTGCCCACTGAGAGGCCCTTCACCAATGAGCAGTTCCCATCCCATAAAAAGCTCAATGGCTGTGTACCGTACAGCTTGGATCGTGACCGCGATTTTTATACTTTCAAATGCCGCTACGCCACTCTACAGCTTTTGGCAGCAGTCCCTCGGCTTCGCGTCGGGGGTGCTAACCGTAATTTTTGCCTGCTACATCATTGGTCTTCTTCTAACTCTCACCGTCGCTGGGCAGCTGTCCGACCACTACGGGCGCAAAGCCTTGCTTCTACCCTGTGTGGGGCTGGCTATCATTGCAGCGATTCTGTTCGATCAAGCGCACAGCATCGGCGTCTTGATGCTCGCACGCTTCCTCACCGGCGTTTCGGTGGGCCTCGTTGTATCTGGGGGTATGGCGAATGTCGTCGAGCATGCTCAGCCTCATCGCAAGCATTTTGCTTCGCTAATGGCATCTGTCGCGATGGTGGCCGGAGCGGGCACGGGGCCGCTATTGGCAGGGGTCGTTGCGCAATATCTTCCGAACCCGATCCACACAGTCTTCCGAGTGGAAATCGCGATTTTGTGCGTGGCGCTCCTAGCGCTACTCAATCAAAAAAACCAAAAGCTTGGGGGCGGTACGTTTAAAGCGCGCTTGCCCACCGTCGCTAAGGAAAACCTCGGCATCGTGCTATTGGGGATAGCGTTCTTCGGCCCTGGAATAACTTCGACATCATTCATCCTGTCGCTCGGCCCCAAGCTGATAGCGACTTTTCTAGGCGTGAATAGTCCCCTTGTCACGGGTTGTATGGCCTTTTCAATGTTCCTCGTCGCCGTGGGTGTGCAGTTTGCGGCGAAGCGATACAGCAGCCGTACCGTGTTTTCGCTTAGCGGGATCGGTACTGTCTTCTCAATGATTTTCGTGTGGATCGCGCTGGAAACCGGTTCCGCTCCATGGCTGATCGTTTCCGCTCTGTTGGCAGGCGCCGGTCAAGGCTTGGGCCAGTTAGGTGGACTGACCCTTATTGCTGACCGCGTGCCTGCGCAGCGCAGAGCCGAAGCCAACGCAGTGTTCAACATGGGAGGGTATGTGCCTGCTGGGGCGATCCCGGTGTTAACAGGTTACTTGATCGACTTTTGGGGGTTGAGCATTGGAATAAGCTCACTTGCGCTCATTATCGCGAGTCTTGCTTCTTTGGCGCTCACGCAGCTTTGGAGGCACGTCCCTAAGCAAAGTCAAACTCGTACACACGGCGAGGCCTAACGAGCCCACTTATGTGGCAGCAAATCGATAATCTGACTGGTGCGCTGGGTTGGCAAGCGCCTGAGGACGTCTTTCAGATTGGTGTATGGATCGTGCCCGTTGAGTCGGACCGACTGGATCAAACTCATGATCGCCGCCGCACGCTTCCCACTGCGTAACGAGCCTTGAGCGATGGCATCAGGAAGGTGTGTTGCCCGGACGGTTACGATAATTGGCCTTTAGGTGGAGATGGATCATTTTCATGACCATCTTTGCTTCCAGTTTTCCATCTTTATTGTGTATCACTAACTCAGTTTCTTGGTTTTTGCTGATCTCACAAGCTCGGTTTACGGCATCTTTTTTGGTATCGAAGTGACCAGATGAACGCTGACCACCACTGTATATATGCAGCATTCCGCCCAGCTTTTGATGACTTTTTTGTTGGTTTGAAAGCGGTAATTAGTCTCAAGTTTTTCCATACCCCATGGGGCTTGCACTTCACAACCCACCTCGCTAACCTTCGCCCGTCGCTGCCAATTCAGCGAACGGGTGTGGTAGCCCGATTTTCATAGGAGCCCAATCCATTGGAGTTCCAAATGCTCAACGAAAACGCTGATTCATCAGCAACCCCAAACTCGTCAGAGTTCGATCCTGAGTTCGTGTCCCGCAAACCGGCCGGGGCCGACCGCCGTCCCAACCCCATCTTCACCATCGCCCCCAACGTCAACAACGAAACTCTCCTGGTTCACGCCTGTGAAACCCTTGCCTCGGCCAGTGTCATGGCCAGTGAACTGGCGTTTATCCTCTCCGGCCCAAAATGCAATTTGGCACTGGGGGTTCAACAGATGATTGCCTTGGCGGAACTATCGGTGAACCGCGTGCTGGATCAGGTAGATCCGCAGTAGCAGGCGAGGGCGGTTTTAGCCTGATGTGAAAAAGCCCACTGAACCGGCGACGGTCAGTGGGCTTTTTTTGGGTTTTTCACGCAATCCCGGGGAACACCGATACCTGTAGGAGCGAGCTTGCTCGCGATGAACCTGAGAACCCCGCGGGGTATCAGGTTTGCAGCGTCATCGTTGACGTCCATCGCGAGCAAGCTCGCTCCTACAGGTATCGGTGTTCCCCGGGATTGCGTGAAAAACCCAAAAAAAGCCCACTGACCGTCGCCGGTTCAGTGG
>NZ_JBFUIC010000311.1:0-4607 GCF_056402075.1 Pseudomonas sp. P4_C3 | reverse complement strand
GTCTTGTACCCACTTGCTCGCGCAGACCTGCCACAGGTGTAAGGGCAACTGCCAGCCCAATTCGCGGGCCAGCACCTTCAAGTGACGCACGCCGGCCCCCATCGCGGCGGCATCGCTGCACTGCTCCTTGCTCAGCGCCCAGACCACGCCGTCCAGCGCGCGCCAGCGGGTCAGGCGGCGGTACTGTTTCAGCGTCGCCTCGGTGGGCTCGGCTTGCAGGCTGCCGCCCCAGATCAGCACGGTGTTCTGCGCGTCGAGCCAGTTTTCCGAGGTCAGGCCGGGGGCGATGGCAGTGATTTGCTCGGGTTCGCCGACGACGAGCAGGAGGCGGATTTTACGGGGCCAGAGGAGGCTGTGGTTTTTCCGCAGGTACGTTTTAACCGCTGCCATTCGTTTCTCCACCTGAGCATCAGTGGATTCATTGAGTGGCGCTTGCACAGGTTGAGTAACATCATCGGCGTCAAGCGGTCGATAAACTGAGCGACCTAGACGTCCCAGCAGAGGGTAACCACCCAGAAACATCACCACGATAAAGGTGGTGACCAATATTGCCGAAAGCCAAATTGTTTGCCGGGCGCTGCCGTTAGCAATGCCCAGCGACTCGGGGTGATGCCAGACCACTGCACCTAAACCCACACCGGTCAGCAACAGAACGCCAACCAGAACACCCAACCCTACAGAGCGTCGAAACTGCATTTCGAGATTCCTACTTCGAAAGTGGTGACACAGGTGTCAAAACCGTGCACCAAAGCCCGGTTGCGACATCGTCGCCACTGAAAATGAATTGCGGCCCGACGCCGCGCTGAAGGGTTTGTGTAGCGGCCACGATCGCCAACCACGCAGATGCTGTGCCCGGGTGTCCCAGCAAGGTATCCAGGTTGTGTGTCACCGCCATCGGCAGTTGCGCCAGGACAGTGCTGATTGCCACCTCGCGTTGCGCATTCCCCCCCCACACGCCACACATGCTCGATTGATTGGGCATCCAGTGGCACCCAATCCAGTGCTTGACGAGTGGCATACAACAGCGCATCGGGGCTGGGCTCTCGCTCCTGCTCCGGACGGTGCAGGTAGGCAATGGGTGGCAATGTGGTTTGCGTCAAACGATTACCCAGCAGCAGTCCGACGACCGCTTCCGCCGCCTCTTCGGGCTGTTCCGGCGCAAACTGTGCCGCCACCACCATCAGTAACGCCTGGTCGGTAATTCGCTGGTCGAGCCATTGATCCAGCGCCGCCAGGCCCTGCCCTTCGACAGGTGTGGTCGACTGGCGAATGCCAGACTCTGTCCAGGCCTGTCGCCACACTCGGCGCAAAGTATGTTCCGGTAATCCACTATCGACTTCGAGCAACAGTGCCAGCGGCGTCTCGTCTGGCAGTTGCCCCAAGGTTTGCGCCAGGTCAACGAGCACCTGCACCAAAACGCTCAATAACACGAGCTCAGAGGCCGGCGTCGTATTGCCGGGCAAGCGGCTTTGACGTACCGCGACACCGCCTGACAAGGAGGGCTGAGTCTTGAGCGCCTTGACCCCAGTCAGCAAAGCGTCCAGTTGGACTTGCGACTCCTCTCCCGGCGCTCGCAAGGCCGTGTAAAGACTCACATTCAATACTTGCTGGGATCGCCGGCCACGGCGCAGTCGCCGAACCGAATCCTCCTCACGGGCCTCATCCCAGCCATCTGCAACAGCTTGTCCACCGATGTACAGCAGCGCGCGCCCGAAGCTCATGACGCACCAACCCAAGAACGGAACACCCAAGGCCAGACCGTAGAAATCCAACGGCTGTTGCCGCAACGATTGACTGGCGAAGCCAAACATCAACCCGATACCCAGCAACCAAAGCAGCGGCAACAGGCCCAGCCAAAGCCAGACACGAGGCCGCGCAGGACGGGACGCCGGAGCAGGTACTTGATCGAGACGGACCGCCATGATCAGCTCGCGCCCGCTTCGGGGAGTGACGAAATCAAGGCGCAACCGCAGGCACAACAGTGTCCGTGAAACGCAATCGGTACGCCGTTTTCGTGAAACCTCGGATGCCCCTCGGCAATCACTGTTCGACCATGGCCTGGAACGGGGCACATTACCGCGTCACCCTCGCGAGCCACGCCGATACCACCGAACCGCATCGCGGCGGACCCCGTAAGCACAGTGCCCTTTCCGGTTGTTTTGTCACCAATACGGATGATGCCTTTCATTCCATTTCCCTTTTTTAAAGACCCACTTGATTACTCACATGCCCAACGGCTATTGACTCAGGACTTCCTGAATCGAAACCGCCTTGCCATACAGCACATAGTTCGTTGAAGTTAATGCCTGGCCAGCAGCATTAACATGATTGAACCAATCAATAGAAAACCCCTTTTTATTCCATTGCACCGAAGAAAAATCAGTGTCTTGTTTTTCCGTTCCGGAGTTCTGGCTTGCCATTGAAATCGAGCGCAGGCAACTACTGACCAGTGTCCTTGTTTTGGTCCTCAGACTGGTATCCGCCACTCTATATACGTGCAACCAAACCTCACTGCCGGCGCCACAGAAACCTGTAGGCTTTCCAGGGTTGGAGGGAGACACTTCAAACAGTGCGAGATAAGTTTCTCCAGTAATGGGGTATTTATGCCTGTCATAGAAAACACCGCCCACTCCAGCATTCAACTTCAGCCGATAGAGACTTCCGTCTTCCATATGCAAAATCACCCCACTCTTTTCATTGCTGACCCAAGGCATTGCCGTATCGGCGAAAGCGCCACTCACTGCCATGAAACCCAACAATAAAAAAAACAAAGAACAAACATATTTACTTCGACAACACATGATCGGCATAGCACACCCCCTGATAAGTCCAAGGGTGGTCCTCCGATTGCCCCTTGGTGCCTTTTTTGTAGGTATCCACATCTCTCTCGTGCAGTTCGGCTTCGGTCTTGTCCTGGTTTTTTTCATTGTCCATCGACCAACCGATGTTTCCGGTATTGGCGTCGCACAGGATGTTCTTTTTCCTGACCCAGGATCTTGAGACGGTATCCCACTCATGGTAGGAGCCACCGTTCCAGCGGCTGAATACCTCATGTTCCAGCTGCTCAGTCGTATAGCTCCTGCCAGACTGACCCAGATATTTTATTGCGATCCGAACCTTATCCTTGTAGATGGAGGAGCCTCCCAGAATGTTCGCTTTCCAGTTCCACGCCTGTTCGTAGGACGGTGCCGGATTGGTCATTTGCGTGATGCCGTAGCCTTTGTCGAAAGCAACGATTGGCTCGCCGTCGAAATCGATGAAGTGTTTACTGCCCGTCTCTTGTTCCAACAGCTTCTCGAATCCGGTCATGCCATCCAGGCTTGCAACATAAGTAGCGATACTCTCTCGAACAGGATTCTGTCCTTTAATGACAACAGTCCTCGTGAGCGACTTTTGACCGACCTGCACTTTTACGGTCAACGTTCCACCGAGAACCTGGCCAGAGAAATCAGCCGTCCACGTTTTTTCGCCGCTGACAAATGATCCTGACTCATTGAACGTATTCAGTGCATTATCTTTTCGCGCCCGCTCCTTCAAACCACTGACTTTTGCCTCCCATTCAATTACCCAGGACCATTTGATATCGCCAACGAATTGCGCTCGAAACTCGAACGCGATAACGGGCAACGTGGCGTCCTGGTCAATCTTGAACACTTCATTTTCAGCAGGCGACACCCAGGTCAATGTACTTTGCGCAGACACGACCTTGATTACGGTACTGTCCGTGTTATTCGTACTAACTGCATGTTTTAATTGCTGCATGGCTTCGTCCCTTTAAAAATCAATCCCGCAATGACACCATGATCTTTCCGAGTGAAATAAAAATACCTTTTAACTAACGCTTACCAAGTGCCATAGGGGATTCCGTGTTGATCGATATAGGCCTGCGCCTCAGGCTTCGGTGCGCGGTAATAGTTACCCTTACCGTTTTGATAAGGCCCTAGCGGCTCGATCTCCGCCTGAAAACGCCCGACTTCCCTGTAGCCCAGACACGCCCCACCTAACCAGACCTTTACAATGCCGCCAGGGGCCATGCCCAAATTGATCGTATCTTCGTAGAGCGTCATTTCCTTTTGAGCAGGTTTGCAGAACAACCGCTGTGGCTTGATCATGTCGTCACGCACCCACTGCGGGATCCGGATACCGATCTTGTAGGTCTGCGGCTCCACCAGCGATTGCCAGCGCACGAAGATGCGGTCTGGTAGATCGACGTTGTTCACCGGCTTCGTTTTCCCTCCGCCCTTGTGCCAGCCTTCCGCTTTGCCGGTGTAACTGGCCACGCCCCCAAACACATGAAAGAACGCCAGCCCGCGCTGATCGAGCACATCCACACTCTCGACCCACACTTCCATGAAGCGCGGCGCGGCCAGGCCGACGTACCAGCTGTGGTAGGGCAACTTGGGTGGCGTGGGACCAGTGGCGCAGGCACACAAGCTGAACAGCAGGCCGACCAGCAGGCTCAGGCGTTTCATTGGGGAGTGGCCCTTACCAAGTGCCATAGGGGATTCCGTGTTGATCGATATAGGCCTGCGCCTCAGGCTTCGGTGCGCGGTAATAGTTACCCTTACCGTTTTGATATTTTGATAAGGCCCAAGCGGCTCGATCTC
>NZ_JBFUIC010000310.1:0-4608 GCF_056402075.1 Pseudomonas sp. P4_C3 | reverse complement strand
ATCCATCGCTATCTCAAGGAGCTCGATGACAGGGTTGAACCTGTCGAAGCGCCGACGGAACCGATCGACGACGAACTGATGGCGCTGGTGGCGCGGCTCGCACAAAGACTCAAGGAGCAGGCGCAAGAACCCATCGACCAGGCACGCGCGCAGTACGAAGAACAACGCAAGGCGCTGGATAACCAGCTCGGCAAAGCGCAAGAGGCCAACAGCGAACTGCACCAGCAATACGAATTTCAAAGCCTGGCGCTGACCCAGGAATCCGAGGCCCTGCAAGAAACCCGCGCCATTCTGCAAACGGAGCAAACCCGCAACGCCGGGCTGAACCAGGCGCTGGCCGATTTCGAACTGCGCTTGAAAGACAAGGACGAGCAGATCCGCTCCCTTGAAGAAAAACACCTGCACACTCGCGACGCGCTGGAGCACTACCGCAATGCGGTCAAGGAACAGCGCGAACAGGAAATGAGTCGCCATGAAGGCCAGGTGCAACAACTACAGATGGAACTGCGCCAGGCACAACAAAGCGCGCTGGTACGCCAGGATGAAATCACCCAGTTGCACCGCGACAATGAACGCTTGCTGACTGAAAACCGCGGCACGCTGCGCGAACTGAGCCTGCTGCAAGAACAGCTCAAGCAAAGCAATAGCCGTCAGGATCAGTTGCTGGAACAGGCCACCCGCGTCGACGGCGAACGCACCCTCCTCCAGGAACGCCTGCGCGTCGCCCTGCTGGAAAGCCAGGCACTCAAACAGAATGTCGATGAGCAGTCGCAGCTCAACAGGTCACTGGAAATGGATTTGGCCAAGACCCGCACGGATCTGGAAGAACGCGTGCGTCTGGCCGCGACCCTTGCGGCAGCGGCAGACGCAGCGAAGGACGATTAACCGGCGAGCGGCGTACGCATGGTGACGAACTCTTCGGCGGCCGTCGGGTGCACGCCGATGGTTTCGTCGAAGTCGCGCTTGGTGGCGCCGGCCTTCAAGGCAATCGCCAGGCCCTGGACGATTTCACCGGCGTCCGGGCCGACCATGTGGCAACCCAGGACCTTGTCGGTCCTGGCGTCCACCACCAGCTTCATCAGCGTGCGCTCCTGGCATTCAGTCAGGGTCAGTTTCATCGGCCGGAAGCGGCTTTCGAAGACCTCCACCTCGTGGCCGGCTTCGCGAGCCTCTTCTTCGGTCAAACCGACGGTGCCTATGTTTGGCAGGCTGAACACCGCCGTCGGGATCATCTTGTAATCCACCGGACGATACTGCTCGGGCTTGAACAGGCGTCGCGCCACCGCCATGCCTTCTGCCAGGGCAACCGGTGTCAGCTGGACACGACCAATCACATCGCCCAGCGCCAGGATCGACGGCTCGGCGGTCTGATACAGCTCATCGACCTCGACGAAGCCTTTCCTGTCGAGTTTGACCCCCGTGTTTTCCAGCCCGAGATTGTCCAGCATCGGACGACGACCCGTGGCGTAGAACACGCAATCGGTTTCCAGTTGGCGACCATCCTTGAGCGTGACTTTCAGGCTGCCGTCGGCCTGCTTGTCGATGCGTTCGATGTCCGCATTGAATTGCAGATCCATGCCGCGCTTGGTCAATTCTTCCTGCAAATGCTTGCGCACGGAACCGTCGAAGCCGCGCAGGAACATTTCGCCGCGATACAACAGCGTGGTCTGCGCACCCAAGCCGTGGAAGATCCCGGCAAACTCGACCGCAATATAGCCACCGCCTACCACCAACACTCGCTTGGGCAGCTCTTTGAGGAAGAACGCCTGGTTGGAACTGATGGCATGCTCGTGCCCCGGGATCTCCGGAATCTGCGGCCAGCCGCCGGTAGCGATCAGGATATTTTTGGCGGTAAAGCGCTCGCCATTGATCTCGACCTGATGCGGGTCGACGATCTTCGCGTGACCTTCATGCAAGGTCACGCCGCTGTTGACCAGCAGGTTGCGATAAATGCCATTGAGGCGATTGATCTCGCGGTCCTTGTTGGCGATCAGCGCCGCCCAGTCGAACTGCGCTTCATCCAGGCTCCAGCCAAAACCGGAAGCCTGCTCGAAGTCTTCGGCAAAGTGCGCACCGTAGACCAGCAATTTTTTCGGCACGCAGCCGACGTTTACACAGGTGCCGCCCAGGTAGCGGCTCTCGGCCACGGCCACTTTTGCGCCGAACCCGGCAGCAAACCGCGCCGCCCGCACACCGCCAGAACCGGCACCAATCACATAAAGGTCAAAATCGTAGGCCATTTTCAATCTCCTCGGCAGGCCAACAGCATACCTGCGGACGGCCGCTGAGCAAGCATTGTGCTGAAATGCTCGGGCCGTGCGATGCGCGGCCCAATCTTCATTTTCGATCAATGCCCCTCTGCAGATTGCGTTTTCGGTGTCCGCAGAGTGCGCCAAGCAATCAAAATCGCCATGAGTGCCAAGCCGAACGTCACCCACGAAACCAAACCGATCCCACCTTCGAATGCCCTTCCCGCCTGCGCCATCAATTCCCTTGCTTGATCACCCGACAAGTCTGCCGCCACATGATAGGCGCCAGACAGCGTCTCACTCGCCAGCATCATCTGCACTTCGCTCAGGAACCCCGGAAGCTGCAATGCGCCGCGATAGTAGGCGGTGACGACACCGCCGAGCACTGTCGTCCCCAAAACTACGCCCACTTCATAGGCCGTTTCGCTAATGGCCGACGCGGCGCCCGCCTTTGCCGGTGGTGYGGCTGACAAAATCACATCATTGGACACCGTCGCGATTGCGCCCACGCCAATGTTCAGCAAGGCAAAAGCCACCACTAGAACGGTCAGGCTACTGCCCATGCTGGCGACCAGCAAAAACGCCGCTCCAGCAAACGCCATCAAAATCGGTATCAGCACATGCACCTGTAATCGCCGTGCGACAGGCACGACCGCCATCCCCACTACAATCGCCATGACCTGACCAGGAATCAACGCGAGGCTAGCACTCAAGGGCGACATCTGAAGAACGATCTGCAGGAACTGAGTGGCAAAGAATACGAAACCGACGAGAAACGCGAGACTCATCAAATTGATCGCGACAGAGCCGCTAAAGGTGCCACTGCGGAACAGGCTCAGGTCCATCAGCGGCACTGGCAGGCGTAACTGTCGACACACAAACATCCAGCCCGCAACTGCGCCTACTGCAAATGCTGTCAGCGCCATCCAGTCGAAACCATTACTGGCGCTGTGTTTAATGCCATAAACAATGGCACCAAGAGCTACCATCGATTGCAGGATGCTTATCGGATCCAACGGTCCTGAAGCATCTCGCTCGGATTCGGGCAACAACAGTGGCCCCAACACCAGCAGTGGCACCAACACGGGCACCGCCAACAGGAAAATCGACCCCCAACTGAAGAATTCCAGCAACACCCCGCCCACCAAAGGACCGAGTGCCGAGCCGACCGTCAACGTCGTTGCCCAGATCGCGACTGCCAGTCTGCGTTCTTCTCGGTCCTCGAACACCGAACGTATCAACGCCAACGTTGAGGGCATCAGCATTGCACCGAAAATACCCATACAGGCTCGCCCGGCAATCAGTTGCGCGGCGGTATCGGAATACGCGGTTAACACCGACACAATCGCAAAACCCAAGGACCCGACCAGCAACAACTTACGATGACCGACTCGATCTCCCAGACTACCCATCGACACCAGCAACCCCGCCAATACCAGCGAATAAGCATCGATCATCCACAACTGCTGGCTAGCACTCGGACGCAGGGCCTCGGCAATTTTTGGTAACGCGAATCCAAGCACCGTATTGTCAACTGTTACCAGCAATACCGGGAGCATCAGTACGCTTAGAGCCAACCACCGTTTTAGGGTCACGCTTCCTGTTAACGCCATTCACGAAGCTCCATTTCCTCATAAAACCTCAGCGACTTTAAGCGCGTCCTTGACGTGACATTAGTCACGCAGTGCAAACCGGCTCTGGTATATCCCATTTAATACAGAGGTTTTTAGCCACAACAATCATCGTTTGCGCCGGCAATTAACAAATCAGAATTTTCTTTCGCAACTCCTAGCGATGGATGTCAGGCGATACCTACCTTCTCGTTCCCCTGCGTACCTGAGCCCGCACAAAAGCAAACGCCCCGAACAAGTCGGGGCGTTTGCCTGGGCTTTCATCTGTTTGTTGCTACACAACCTGAGAAGGTGAATTCAATACAAGCAGCTCAAGCGCTATCAGTACGCCTTGCCCGTCTTGTAGAAGTTCTCGAAGCAGAAGTTGGTTGCGTCGATGTAGCCTTCGGCGCCACCGCAGTCGAAACGCTTGCCCTTGAACTTGTAGGCAATCACGCAACCATCCTGCGCCTGCTTCATCAGGGCGTCAGTGATCTGGATCTCGCCACCTTTGCCTGGATCGGTTTGTTCGATCAGGCTGAAGATGTCCGGCGTCATGATGTAACGACCGATGATCGCCAGGTTCGACGGGGCATCTTCCGGCTTTGGCTTCTCAACCATGTTGCGTACGCGGTACAGGTCATCACCAATCAGGTCGCCTGCAATCACACCGTATTTGCTGGTTTCTTGCGGGTCTACTTCCATGATCGCGACGATGGTGCAGCGATACTGCTTGTACAGCTTGACCA
>NZ_JBFUIC010000309.1:0-4665 GCF_056402075.1 Pseudomonas sp. P4_C3 | reverse complement strand
CAACCCCTCTGGCGGCACGATCATCAATTTGCTTCTGCACCAGTGGCGTCAATACCCAGCCTGGGCAGATCGCGTTGCAGGTGACCTGGGTGGTCGCGGTTTCCAGCGCGACCACTTTGGTCAAGCCGATCACCCCGTGCTTGGCGGCGACATAGGCTGACTTGCCCACCGAGCCGACCAGGCCATGTACCGAAGCAATGTTGATCACCCGGCCCCAGCCCTTGGCGCGCATGCCCGGCAGGCTCAAACGGGTGCTGTGGAACACCGACGACAGGTTGATGGCGATGATCGAATCCCAGCGCTCCACCGGGAACTCATCCACCGCTGCCACGTGTTGAATGCCAGCGTTGTTGACCAGAATGTCGACGCCGCCAAACTCGCGCTCGGCGTAGGCGATCATGTCGGCAATTTGAGCCGGATCGCTGACATCGGCCGGGTGATGGCCGACCTTGCCGCCGAACTGTTCGACTTCGGCAATCACCTTGGATGCATCGCCAAAGCCGTTGAGGATCAGGTTGGCCCCGGCCTTGGCCAGGCTGAGGGCTATCCCCAGGCCGATGCCGCTGGTGGAACCGGTGACCAGTGCGGTCTTGCCCGAAAGAGTCGTCATGAATACCTCACACAATGCCAGTGGCGTAGAAGGTGCCGATCACTACGAAAACCGCCAGGGTCTTGATCAGCGTAATACAGAAAATGTCTTTGTAAGCTTCGCGGTGGGTCAGCCCGGTGACCGCCAGCAGGGTAATGACGGCGCCGTTGTGCGGCAGGGTGTCCATGCCACCGCTGGCCATGGCGGCGACCCGGTGCAGCACTTCCAGCGGAATGTTCGCCGCATGGGCGGCGCTGATGAACTGCTCGGACATCGCCGCCAGCGCGATGCTCATGCCACCCGAGGCGGAACCGGTGATGCCGGCCAGCAGGGTCACGGTAATCGCTTCGTTGACCAGTGGGTTGGGGATGCTCTTGAGCCAGTCGGCCAGCACCAGAAAGCCCGGCAAAGACGCGATCACCGCGCCGAAACCGTATTCCGAGGCGGTGTTCATCGCCGCCAGCAAGGCACCGCTGACTGCACTTTTACTGCCTTCGGCGAGCTTGCGGCTGATCGCCTTGTAGCCGAACGCCAGCACCATGAGGATGCCGACCAGCAAGGCTGCCTGGACCGCCCAGATCGCCGTGAGCTTGGCGATTTCCGTGGTCACTGGCGCGGCCATGCCTGGCAGCGCGAGGCTGTGGGTCTTGCCGTACACCTGCGGAATCCAGTGGGTGAACAGCAGGTTCATGATGCCCACCGCCAGCAGTGGCGACAGCGCCAGCCACGGGTTGGGCAGCTTGAGGTCGGCGGCGGTTTCCGGTTCGTTACGCAGGTCAGAACCATAGCCTTCACCGGCACGCTGGGCCTTGTTGCGCTGACGCTGGAGAAACAGCATGCCGGCACAGAACACGAAGATTGTGCCGATCACCCCCAGCCACGGCGCCGCCCACGCGGTGGTGTTGAAGAAGGTGCTGGGGATGATGTTCTGGATTTGTGGCGTGCCGGGCAGGGCGTCCATGGTGAACGAGAAGGCGCCCAGGGCAATGGTCGCCGGGATCAGCCGCTTGGGGATGTTGCTCTGGCGGAACATTTCAGCGGCAAACGGATAGACCGCGAACACCACCACAAACAACGACACACCGCCGTAGGTCAGCAGGGCGCAGACCAGCACGATCACCAGCATCGCCTGGCGGGTGCCGAGCAGGCGAATCGCCGCCGCGACGATGGAGCGCGAGAAACCGGACAGTTCGATCAGCTTGCCGAACACCGCGCCAAGCAGGAATACCGGGAAATACAGTTTGATGAAACCGACCATTTTTTCCATGAACACCCCGGTGAAAGCGGGGGCGACGGCAGACGGGTCAGTCAGCAGGACAGCGCCGAGGGCGGCAATCGGGGCAAAAAGGATAACGCTGTAGCCACGGTAGGCAGCCAGCATCAGCAGCGCGAGGGCTGCCAAGGCAATGATCACACTCATCGTGTGTCTCTCCTGGGTTGTTATTTTTGTTGGGTGAAGCCTGGTAGGAGAGGCGTATAGCGAGTTTTGTGCCAGATGGTTAAGTCGTTGAAATATAAGGATATATTTTTAGAATGGTGGTTCTATCGGGTGATTTTGTCTCTGATTTGAGACTTTCTTTGGCAGTGCTGGCCTCATCGCGGGCAAGCCCGCTCCCACAGGTTGCCCGTGTACTCAAGAAGTAGGCGATCAAATGTGGGAGCGAGCTTGCTCGCGATGGACTTTCTATCAATCGAGATATGTGTCTCTTTAATGAGATTCAGCAATCCCCAACGCCACCATCTTCTTGTACAACGTCGACCGGCCAAGCCCCAGCCGCGCTGCGGCATCGACCACCTTGCCCCCACATTGCGCGAGGGTGGACTCAATCAATTGCCGGTCAAATCGCTCCCGCGCCGCACTGAACGTCTCATGGGCAAGCGGTTCGATGGTCAAGGGCGCCACGCGCTCCACCTGGGAGAACGTACCAATCGCCGAGCGGATGTCCGCCGCCGTCAGGCGCAAGTCATCACTGAGCAGTGCGGCCCGCTCCAGCACATTGCGCAGTTCCCGGATGTTCCCCGGCCAGGCGTGTTGCCCCAACAGTTCCAGGGCCTCGTGGTGCAATTCATGCTGGCTGCGCAGTTCCTCAAGAATGGCTTCACTGAGCGCCGGCACGTCATCCAGGCGGTCGCGCAGGGGTGGAACCTGGATCGGCAGCACATTGAGGCGGTAGTACAAGTCGGCGCGGAATTCGCCGCGCTTGATGGCCGCTTCCAGGTCGGTCGAGGTCGCGGCGATCACCCGCACATCGCTCTGGATCACTTCGTTGGAGCCCACCGGCTCGAATTCCTTTTCCTGCAATACTCGCAGTAGTTTGCTTTGCAGGGGCAGCGGCATGTCGCCGATTTCATCGAGGAACAGCGTTCCGCCCTGGGCAATCTGCAATTTGCCGGCGCGGCCCTTGCGGTCGGCACCGGTAAATGCGCCAGGGGCTGTGCCGAAGAATTCGGCCTCCAGCAGCGATTCGGGAATCGCCGCGCTGTTGACACTGACAAACGCCTTGTGTGCACGGGGCGAGGCATTGTGGATCGCCTGGGCCAGCAACTCCTTACCGGTGCCGGTTTCACCAAGCAACAGCACCGGCGATTCGGTACTCGCACTGCGCCGGGCGCGGCGTTTGACTTCCAGGCTGGCGGTGCTGGTGCCGATGAAATGGGCGAAGTTGTATTTGGTCTGCCGCGCCCGCAGCAGCGAGCGGGTGGAGGCCAGTTCTTCCTGCATGCTCATGTAGCGCTTGAGCATCGGCGACAGGCTGCGCAATTCATCGAACAGGGCGAAACCAATGGCACCGATCACCATGCCGGCATCGTCGTGAATCGGCAGGCGCATGACCACCAGCGGCTCTTTGGGGGTGTCTTGCATATCCAGCAAAATCGGCCGGCCGCTGCGCACCACTTCACGCAACAGGCTGCCGGGGATCACGCTTTCGCAGGGCTTGCCGATTGCAATTTCCGCCGATTGCAGGCCGAAGCGCCGGGCGTAGCGTTCATTCATCCAGACGATGTTGGCGTCGCGATCGACAATCACCGTGCCCTCGCTCGACTGCTCGATGATCTCGAACAACGAGCGGATCGCCAGCAAGCGAACGCGCTGGTAGTCCTTGAGGCTTTCGGTGGTGTTCATCGGTATTGATCCTGATTATGTTTTGCCTGTGCCGGCCTCTTCGTCGGAGCGCCGCCCGGGGCAAGCCCGCTCCTACAGTTGATCTGTGTCGTTGACAAATCCCCTGTGGGAGCGAGCCTGCTCCGGGCGGCGCTCCGACGATGGCTGCGATGCGGTCTAACGGCCAGATTATGCCTGCCCCAACATCGCCGCCGCCAACAGCTCCTTGGTGTACGGATGCTGAGGTGAGTCAAACACCTCATGGCTGGCGCCGCGCTCCACCACTTTGCCATCCTTGATCACGATCATGTCGTGGGCCAGGGCGCGCACCACCGCCAGGTCATGGCTGATGAACAGGTAGGTCAAACCGTGTTTTTCCTGAAGCTGGCGGAGCAGGGCGACCACTTGTTTCTGTACCGTGCGGTCGAGCGCTGAGGTCGGTTCGTCGAGCAGGATCAGCGCCGGCTTCAGCACCAGCGCCCGGGCGATGGCGATGCGCTGGCGTTGCCCCCCGGAGAACTCGTGGGGATAGCGATGGCGACTTTGCGGGTCGAGCCCGACTTCACTCAGTGCCCGGATCACTTCGGCATTGCACTCTTCAGTGCTCAACTGGCTGTGCACTTCCAGGCCTTCGCTGATGATTTGCGCCACGGACATCCTTGGGCTGAGGCTGCCGAAGGGGTCCTGGAACACCACCTGCATTTTCTTGCGCCACGGTCGCAGCTGTTTTTGCGTCAGGTCGTCCAGCGCCTGGCCCTGAAAGCGGATGCTGCCTTCGGAGTCGAGCAAACGCAGAATCGCCTGACCGAGCGTGGACTTGCCGGAACCGGACTCACCGACGATGCCCAGGGTTTTGCCGCGCTGAATATTCAGGCTGATACCATCGACCGCGCGCAGCCAGGTCTTGCGTTGAAACAGGCCGCCACCGACGGGAAACCGCACCTGCAGGTTGTCCACCTCCAGTACGTTTTCG
>NZ_JBFUIC010000308.1:0-8542 GCF_056402075.1 Pseudomonas sp. P4_C3 | reverse complement strand
GGTCGTTAACGATTACGCGGGGAATCTGATACCCCGCGGTGTCTTCAAGTCCATCGCGAGCAGGCTCGCTCCTACAGGGGCTCGCATTACTCGCCGAGAATCTGACCCACGGTCGGGTCCTTGAACAGGCGGGTCAACGCATCACTGAGCACATCGCTGACCAGCTTGGTGTTGGTTTCCTGGTTCGGCGCCATACCGAAGCGCTGGTCCAGGGACGAACCATAACGGCCGCTGTAGCGACGGTTGGCGTTCTGTACATCGGAGCGGAACGTCGCGCCGATGGTGGCTTCGGTCACGTACATGCCTTCCTTGGGCGACTGGTACTTCAACTCCGCCAGGGTCACGGTCAGTTGCGGTGCATTCATGGCGTTGTTCGTCGGGGTAAAGCCCAACAGACGCACGGCGGCTTCAGCCTGGGCCTGCAGCTTCGGCAGGATCTGCGCGCCCTGCACGGTGATCGCGCTGGTCTCCGGATACAGGCCGCCACGGGTACCCAGCGTCGGCGACGGACGACCGTCCACTACGCGCACCACGACAGGCTGGCCATGGCCGACCGGGGCCAACTGGGCGGTCAGCTTGGGTTCCGGGCTCAGTTGTTGCGGGCTGTGGGCGCAGCCAACCAGGGTCAAACTGGTCACAGTGATCAAACCGAACAACAGGCGTTGCAACATGCTCTTCTCTCCAGAATCAGGCACAAACAGGCCGGCAGTATAGCGGTGCGCCACTGCAGGGAACCAGCACCTCACAGTGTTTGATGAAATCTCTGACAACCCCCCAGGCAATGCGGTTCCTGTCACACAGATGTCACCACTCATACACTTGCATGTAATGGCCTACAGGCTATCTTGTCAGTAGTCGCCCACACGGTACTTCACCATGCGCCATCTGATCTCTCTGTTCGCGCCACGCCCACTGCATCGCTGCTTCGCCCTGCTCGACCGCAACGGCCACTGCCAGGCCTTCAAGCAGTGCAGCCTCCAGCCCATGGGCGATGGCTGGGTTGAAATCGAAGAGATCCGCCTGAACTGGCTGAATCAACCATTGCCTACCGGCGTCCGGGTCGTTTCGCAGCAGCAACAGCCACGCTCGCGAGCACAGCAACTGATGACGACCTGACCAAACACCTAATAAAAGTCATTAAACACGACCATTTCCCTGCGTTTCTTAGATACAATCTCCCCCCGATTATAAGGACGTCTCCTGATCGGGCCTCGCAGCATCGTCAATGCGCTTGTATTGACACCCCGCACCGCCCACAGAGAGCCGCCCACACAGATCGAGTGAAGCTGGCGCGCTTGCTGTTTTGTTGAGCAAAACCTCCACTTTTCGCGAATCTGCAGAGCTGTCATTACGCTCGGTCACTGAGTTGTCTGCCCGTTTTGCCTGCCTTGCATCCCATGGCGGCAATTTCATCCGGGCACGGTGCCAGGCTGGGACAGCCCTTTTTGAGGTTCACGTCTTCAAAAGAGCGTGAAAAAAACGGGTTTTCACAACTTCACAAGAGTGTGGCGAGCAAATGAATAGTTTTGCGTCTGAACATGCACCATTAGCGTCTACAACAGCCCAACGACACAGGACCGAGTATTCCTCGAACACCGGAGCCTGAAGCCTGTCCGCTACGGATTTGGTTGCACAAACGGATGTATCGACCATAAGTCGAATTGCCTCCCGCGCGCTGAAATGAGTTCATATGGCTCATAGGCACGGCAGGTAGCGTCCGTCGAAGTTGCGATAAATTGCGAAGATTCGGACATGGCGATCCTGCCATGGGTACCTGGGGCAACACTGACACGCCCCGTCACTCCTGGCAGCCATGCCGACAATTTGGTGCTGCAGATTTTGGAGACGCGTTAAATGGCGCATAACGAAGCAGTCGACGTAGTACTGGTTGGGGCCGGCATCATGAGTGCCACCCTTGCAGTACTGCTCAAAGAGCTCGACCCCGCGATCAAGCTGGAAGTCGTCGAGCTGATGGATTCCGGTGCCGCGGAGAGTTCCAACCCGTGGAACAACGCCGGTACCGGTCACGCCGGGCTGTGTGAGCTCAACTACACGCCGCAGGCAGCCGATGGCGCCGTCGACATAAAGAAAGCCGTGCACATCAACACCCAGTTCGAGGTGTCGAAGCAGTTCTGGTCGTACCTGACCAAAAAAGGCACGTTCGGCTCGTGCAAATCGTTTATCAGCCCGGTGCCACACCTGAGTTTCGTGCAGGGCGACAGCGGCGTGTCCTTCCTCAAGGAACGCTTCAAGGTGCTGAGCAAGCACCACGCCTTCGCCGACATGGAATACACCGAAGACAAGGCCAAAATGGCCGAGTGGATGCCTCTGATGATGCCTGGCCGCGATCCTGGCGAAACCCTCGCCGCGACCCGCGTGATCAATGGCACCGACGTCAACTTCGGCGCCCTGACCAATCAGTTGCTCAAGCACCTGACCAGCGCCCCCGATGCCCAGGTCAAGTACTGCAAGCGCGTGACCGGCCTCAAACGCAGCAACGGCGGCTGGACCGTCAGCATCAAGGACGTCAACAGCGGCAACAGCCGTGAAGTCGATGCCAAGTTCGTCTTCCTCGGTGCTGGCGGCGCGGCATTGCCATTGCTGCAGGCTTCGGGCATCGAAGAGAGCAAAGGCTTCGGCGGTTTCCCGATCAGTGGCCAATGGCTGCGCTGCGACAACCCGGAAGTGGTCAAGCACCACCAGGCCAAGGTCTACAGCCAGGCTGCCGTAGGCTCGCCACCGATGTCCGTGCCGCACCTGGACACCCGTGTGGTCGACGGCAAGAAATCCCTGCTGTTCGGACCGTACGCCGGTTTCACCACCAAGTTCCTCAAGCACGGTTCCTTCATGGACCTGCCGATGTCGGTTCGCGCCGGCAACATCGGTCCGATGCTGTCCGTGGCGAAAAACAACATGGACCTGACCAAGTACCTGGTCAGCGAAGTGATGCAATCGATGGAGCAGCGCCTGGAATCCCTGCGTCGCTTCTACCCGCAAGCGAAAGCCGAAGACTGGCGCCTGGAAGTGGCCGGCCAACGGGTGCAGATCATCAAGAAAGACCCGAAAAAAGGCGGCATCCTGCAATTCGGTACCGAACTGGTCGCGGCCAAGGACGGTTCCCTGGCGGCACTGCTCGGCGCTTCGCCTGGTGCCTCGGTGACCGTTTCGATCATGCTTGAGCTGATCGAAAAATGCTTCCCGAGCAAAGCCAAGGGCGAATGGGCCACCAAACTGGCCGAAATCTTCCCGGCTCGGGAAAAGGTTCTGGAAACCGACGCTGCGCTGTATCGCAAGATCAACTCGCAGAACAACGTTGCTCTGGAACTGATTGAAGCCAGCAGCGAGACCGAAAGCTACGCTTGATTCGGCTGCATAAAAAACGCCCCGCCCTCATTGAGAGCGGGGCGTTTTTTTGTGCCTTTAAAAGATCTTAACCGCGAGCCTTGTTGATCAGCTCGATGTACTCGGCGGCATTGCGCTGATCCTTGATCAGCGCAACGAAGTCATTGCCGTGCTCATCCTTGCCATTCACGTCGTAACCCGCTTCGACGAAGAACGTCAGGAAACGCTCGAAATCGTCGATGCGCAGGCCACGGTAGGCCTTGACCAGTTTGTGCAGGGACGGGGAAGTCGCGTCGACCGGCTCGAAATCGAGGAACAATTTGATCTGCTCATCGCCGATCTCGTCACCAATCACTTGTTTTTTATCTTTACGCATTGCCGACTCCAGCTCGCAGACATTACACGGGGCGGGCAGTTTACCCCCGCGCAGGCACAGGGCTCAACGCGGACGAGTGCTGCCGGTGTGCAGATCGGCCCAAACATGCCCATTGGCGTAGCTGAGAAACTGGCAATACACCGTGTCATTGGCTGGGCACCGACCACCACCGAATAATCGGTGACTTGCATCAGTTGCTGCTGTTCGGGGTCGGCATCGCGCAGAGCGAGATCGTCCGGCGGCAGGAATTGACTGTGCATGGGCGCGGGCGCGGCAGCCAAGGGCAAGCTGAGGGTCAGCAACAGGGCGGCGCAGCTGCGGATAAAAGGGCTCATGGCAGGCTCCGAAATGGGGCCGGGCACTCTACCATGGGTTTCAAAGCAAAAGATCGCAGCTTGCGGCAGCTCCTACAGGGTGTACATCAAACCCCTGTAGGAGCTGCCGCAAGCTGCGATCTTTTGATCCTAATCGAAATGCGCGCGCATCCAGGCCTGATACTCGGCAACACCGGGCTCGCCTTCGCGCGGCGCCCAATGTGCCAGCTCACCTTCACCGACCGGACGGTAAGGACCAGCCTTGCATTCGAACATCAGGCTGTCAGCCTCCAGCACCACCAAACCGTGAAACACACCGGTTGGCAGGTCCACACCAACACAGTCGCCACCGGCCTGCAGCACGGTCTTGCTCAGCACCGCACCGGTCTCATCGAAGATCAACACGCCCAGCCGGCCCTTGAGGACCAACAGGGTTTCGGCCTTGTTGTCGCCCAAATGCCGGTGAGGCGGGATATACGTGGACGGCTGCAACCCCACCGCCATGCGATGGCATGCGTCTTCCATCTGATGGAAGTTGTGATGCTGACGCCCACGAGGATTGGCCGCAGCTTTCCCGGCCAGCTCGGCGAACAAGGTCTGATCCAGAAAACGAGGCGTATCCATGTCTTACATTCCTTTAACGGCGAAAATCCCGTTGGCGTTACGCCAGTAGCCTTTGTAGTCCATGCCGTAACCGAAGATGTAGCGATCGATGCACGGCAGACCGACGAAATCGGCCTTGAGGTCCGGACGGGCCTTGCGGTCGTGGTCTTTGTCGATCAGCACAGCGGTGTGCACTTTACGTGCGCCAGCGTGTTTGCAGAAGTCGATGATCGCGCCCAGGGTGTGACCTTCGTCGAGGATGTCGTCGATGATCAGCACATCACGGTCGATGAAGGACACTTCCGGCTTGGCTTTCCAGAACAGGTCACCGCCGCTGGTTTCGTTGCGATAGCGGGTGGCGTGCAGGTAGGACGCTTCCAACGGGAAGTGCAAATAGGTCAGCAGCTTGCCGGAGAAAATCAGCCCGCCGTTCATCACGCAGAACACCACCGGATTGCTGTCCGCCAGTTGATCGTTGATTTGTGCACCGACGCGGGCGATGGCCGCCTCGACTTCAGCTTCGGTGTACAGGCAGTCAGCCTCTCGCATGATTTGACGGATATGCTCGAGATCAGCGGACATGGCGCTCTCCAGGGAGTTTGAGGGGAGGGACGGATTCGGAAAAGCGGGCAAAGGTACGCATCAAGCGAGGCCAGATCAAGCCTTTGTGGACTAACGTACTGTATGTCTATAGGACAACACCCTCGGATAGATTAACCTAGGCCGGTTTTTTTGCCCGCCGCCGGAGCCTTTCCCCATGCCCATTCATGAGATCCGCCACCCGCTGATCCGTCATAAACTTGGCCTTATGCGCCGCGCAGACATCAGCACGAAGAATTTCCGTGAGCTCGCTCAGGAAGTCGGCGCCCTGCTGACCTATGAAGCTACCAAAGACCTGCCGCTGGAAGCCTACGATATCGAAGGCTGGTGCGGTACCRTATCGGTCGAGAAAATCGCCGGCAAGAAAATCACCGTGGTGCCAATCCTGCGTGCCGGCATCGGCATGCTCGAAGGCGTACTCAGCCTGATCCCGGGCGCCAAAGTCAGCGCCGTCGGCGTGGCCCGTAACGAGGAAACCCTCGAAGCCCACACCTACCTGGAAAAACTGGTGCCGGAAATCGACGAACGCCTGGCCATGATCATCGACCCGATGCTCGCCACCGGCGGCTCGATGGTCGCCACCATCGACCTGCTGAAAAAAGCCGGCTGCAAGGACATCCGCGCCATGGTGCTGGTCGCCGCGCCAGAAGGCATCGCCGCCGTAGAGAAAGCTCACCCGGACGTGATCATCTACACCGCTTCCATTGATCAAAAACTGAACGAACACGGCTACATCATCCCAGGGCTTGGCGACGCCGGTGACAAGATCTTCGGCACCAAGCAGAAGGACGCGTGAGCATGCAGCAAGAGTTCAACGATCCGCTCTGGCGCACGGTGCTGTCCGGCGCACAGATGCTGTTCGTGGCCTTCGGCGCCCTGGTGTTGATGCCGCTGATCACCGGCCTTGACCCGAACGTGGCGCTGTTCACGGCCGGCCTGGGGACGATCCTGTTCCAGATCGTCACCGGGCGTCAGGTGCCGGTGTTCCTGGCATCGAGCTTTGCCTTCATCACCCCGATCATTCTCGCCAAGGGCCAATTCGGCCTCGCCGCGACCATGGGCGGTGTGATGGCGGCGGGTTTTGTCTACACCTTCCTCGGCCTCGCGGTGAAGATCAAAGGCACCGGTTTCATCGACCGCCTGCTGCCGCCGGTAGTGATCGGACCGGTGATCATCTCGATCGGCCTGGCCATGGCGCCGATTGCCGCCAACATGGCCATGGGCAAGGCCGGCGACGGCAGTGAATTGATTCATTACCAGACGGCGATGATGATCTCGATGCCCGCACTGCTGACCACGCTGATCGTCGCGGTTTTCGGCAAGGGCATCTTTCGCCTGGTGCCGATCATCTCTGGCGTGCTGGTCGGTTTCGGCATGGCGTTCTACTTCGGCGTGGTCGATACCGCGAAGATTGCAGCGGCACCATGGTTCGCCATCCCGAACTTCACCGCGCCGGAATTCAACTGGCAGGCGATCCTGTTCATCGTTCCGGTAGCCCTGGCTCCGGCCATCGAACACATCGGCGGCGTGATTGCCGTGGGTAGCGTGACCGGTCGCGATTACCTGAAGAAGCCTGGCCTGCACCGCACCCTGCTCGGCGACGGCATTGCCACCACGGCGGCCGGTCTGTTCGGCGGCCCGCCCAACACCACCTACGCCGAAGTGACCGGCGCAGTCATGCTGACCAAGAACTACAACCCGAAAATCATGACCTGGGCGGCGATCTTCGCCATCAGCCTGGCGTTTATCGGCAAGTTCGGTGCGCTGCTGCAAAGCATTCCGGTACCGGTGATGGGCGGGATTCTCTGCCTGTTGTTCGGTTCGATTGCGGCGGTGGGGATGAACACGCTGATCCGCCACAAGATCGATCTGGCCGAGGCGCGCAATCTGGTGATTGTTTCGGTGACCCTGGTGTTCGGGATCGGCGGCGTGCTGATCGGCACCGGCACCGGGCCGGACGATTTCGGCCTCAAAGGCATTGCGCTGTGTGCGGTGGTGGCGATTGGCTTGAACCTGATCCTGCCGGGCAATGACAGCTGGAAGCACAAGAAGGCGAATGAGCCGCTGATCTGACTGGGTGAATACCTGAGACCGTTTTTGTCAGTCCCATTGCATTCGCGGGCAAGCCCGCTCCCACAGGTTTCGCACTGACCTTGTGGGAGCGGGCTTGCTCCGGGCGGCGTTCCGACGAAGCTTTTAAAGCACCAACGGCGCACGCTCGCACAACGCACTCAACGCCCGAGCCCAACGCGGGTCATCGTTAAGGCACGGTACCAGCACCAACTCCTCTCCCCCTGCTGCACGGAATTGCTCCTTGCCGCGATCTCCGATTTCTTCCAGGGTCTCGATACAATCGGCAACGAACGCCGGGCACATCACCAGAATCTTTTTCACGCCGCTTTTGGCCAACTCATCGAGGCGCGCTTCGGTGTAGGGCTCGATCCATTTGGCGCGTCCCAGACGCGACTGGAACGACACCGACCACTTGCCCTCCGGCAACCCCATGCGCTTGGCAAACTCTGCCGCCGTACGCAGGCACTGGCCGCGATAACAGGTGGCGACCACCTCAGGTGGCGCCCCGGCGCAGCAATCGCCGCCCCCTTCGAAGCTGTGACCGGGGTTGAGCTTCTTCAGATGCCGCTCCGGCAATCCATGAAAACTCATCAATAAATGATCGTAGTCCTGCTGCAAATGCGACCGCGTCGTGGCGACCAGCGCATCGAGGTATTCCGGTTGATCGTAGAAAGGTTGAAGAACCGACAATTGCACGTTGAGGTTTTTCTCGCGTACCACGCGTTTGGCTTCCTCGATGACCGTGGTGGTGGTGCTGTCGGCGAACTGTGGATAAAGCGGCGCCAGCGTAATCCGCTTGTGCCCTGCGCCGACCATGCGCACCAGTGTCGATTCGATCGACGGCTCGCCATAGCGCATGGCCAGTTCGACCGGGCCGTGGTGCCACTGGGTGGTCATGGCTTGTTGCAAACGACGGCTGAGTACCACCAGCGGCGAGCCCTCGTCCCACCAGATCGAGGCATAAGCATGGGCCGACTGCTCGGGACGCTTAATCAGGATCAGCGACACCAGCAAGCGTCGAACCGGCCATGGCAGGTCGATCACGTACGGGTCCATCAGAAATTGGTTGAGGTAGCTGCGCACATCCGCCACCGAGGTGGAGGCAGGTGAGCCCAGGTTGACCAGAAGCAACGCGTGATCAGTCATGCAACGTCCTATTTCAAAGGCGACTGGACAGATCGTCCAGTGCCGCGCGCAAATCCATGAACATAAAAGTGAAACCAGCCTGTAACAA
>NZ_JBFUIC010000307.1:0-4685 GCF_056402075.1 Pseudomonas sp. P4_C3 | reverse complement strand
GGTCTCTCGGTGTTGCTGGGAGCGAGCACCACACCGTTGATGGCCGATGCCGACAGTCGCGAACTGATCAAGGCGCTGATGGCTGAAGTGGTGCAAGGCGCAGTCGCGTGCGGGCACGGTGTACCGGCGGGGTATGCCGAGCACTTGTTCATGGTGACCGAAAAAATGCCTGACTACTGGCCGAGCATGTACCACGATTTCCTGCACAAACGACCGCTGGAGCTGGCCGCGATCTACGCCCGGCCACTGGCGGCCGCCAGGGCCGCGGGGTGTGAGATGCCGCGCATCGAGGCCTTGTATCGCAGTTTGAGTTTCATTGATCGACGAAACACCTGAGTCGACCAACCTGAGGGAGAAGGGCATGCCGAAGGCAATTGACGACAAACTGGTGCTGGCGATTTCTTCGCGAGCGCTGTTCGACCTGAGCGAAAGCCACAAGGTCTATCTGTCGAGCGGTGTCGAAGCCTACCGGCAGTATCAGATCGAACACGAAGACGAAATCCTCCAACCCGGCGATGCCTTTGCGTTGGTGCAGAAACTCCTGAACCTCAACAATAGCCTCGGCCGTGCCCGGGTCGAGGTGATTCTGGTGTCGCGCAACAGCGCCGACACCGGGCTGCGGGTATTCAACTCGATTGACCATTACGGACTGGCAATCTCTCGCGCGGCCTTTGTCGGCGGGCGCAGTCCGTATCCCTACCTCAAGGCCTTTGGCTGCGACCTGTTTCTCTCGACCCACGCCGAAGACGTACGCAATGCACTGGACGCCGGGTTCGCCGCGGCGACCATTCTGTCGGGCGGTGCCAGTCGTGCGGCCAGCGACGAATTGCGCATCGCCTTCGACGGAGACGCGGTGCTGTTTTCCGATGAGTCGGAGCGCGTTTATCAGGCCGGTGGTCTGGAGGCGTTCCAGGCCAGCGAGCGTGAGGCCGCCCGCGAGCCGTTGCGCGGTGGGCCGTTCAAGGGCTTTCTCGCGGCCCTCAATCTGTTGCAGCGTGAGTTCCCGGAGGACGCCTGTCCGATCCGTACTGCGCTGGTCACGGCGCGATCGGCGCCGGCCCATGAGCGAGTGATTCGCACGTTGCGCGAATGGGACATCCGTCTCGACGAGTCGCTGTTCCTCGGCGGCCTGACCAAGTCAGCCTTTCTCGAAGCCTTCGCGGCCGATGTGTTTTTCGACGATCAGGCCGGCCACTGCGAATTGGCCCGTGAAGTCGTCGCCACCGGTCATGTGCCCCATGGCATAAGCAACGAGCAAAAGGTTTAAGCCCACTGTTCAATGCGTTGCGCCGCATGTCGTAGTCGCCAAGGCACTGCTAAGCTGAATCAAATCTCCGCCATGTTGGCAGTCGAGGAGGTCATATGATTCGTTCGATGCTGTATGCCACTGACCTTGGCCTGTACGCGCCCRTGGTGATGCAGCATGCCCTGGAACTGGCCCGGACCTTCAATGCCGATTTGTATGTGGTGCATGCGGTTGAACCCATGGGGTTGTTTGCCGAGTCGGTGCTGCAAAGTTATCTCGATGAACAGGCGCTGAACGAGTTTCACAGCCAGGGCCTGAATACAGTGATTGCCAGTATCGAGCAGCGGGTGCTCGACAGTTTTCGTGAGGAGTTGGGGGATGAAGGGGAGCACGATCTGGAGCGGATTCAGGCAGTACGGGTGGTGCAGGGCGACCCATCGCAGGTGATTCTGGACCAGGCGCAGAAACTCTCCGTGGATTTGTTGATCGTAGGGAGTCACAGCCACGGTGCGGGTGCGGAAACGCCTTTGGGGCGAACCGCCGCCCGTGTGCTGCAACTGTCCAAGGTGCCGGTCTATCTGGTGCCGCTGGTGCAACGTCGTCGCCAAGGGGATCTCTAGAACACGAATAATGGCAATTTGACAAAAAAGTTCTAGATTTATTCTTCGAACCATTAATATAGTTATATACCGTCGCTGATGCCCGTGGCGTCTACCTGCTTTGAGGGATTCATATGAAGCTTCAACAATTGCGCTACATCTGGGAAGTGGCGCACCACGACCTCAACGTTTCCGCTACAGCCCAAAGCCTTTACACCTCTCAACCGGGCATCAGTAAACAGATCCGTCTGCTGGAAGACGAACTGGGCGTCGAGGTTTTTGCCCGCAGCGGCAAGCACCTGACCCGCGTTACCCCGGCCGGCGAACGCATCATCACCACCGCTGGCGAAATTCTGCGCAAGGTTGAAAGCATCAAGCAGATCGCCCAGGAATTCTCCAACGAGAAGAAGGGCACCCTGTCGATTGCCACCACTCACACCCAGGCGCGTTATGCGTTGCCGCCGGTGATCAGCAATTTCATCAAGCAATACCCGGACGTGGCCCTGCATATGCATCAGGGTTCGCCCATGCAAATCGCCGAAATGGCCGCCGACGGCACCGTGGATTTCGCCATCGCCACCGAAGCGCTCGAGCTGTTCGGTGATCTGGTGATGATGCCGTGCTACCGCTGGAACCGTTGCGTGGTCGTGCCTCAGGGCCACCCGCTGACCAAACTGTCGAAACTGACCCTCGAAGCCCTGGCCGAATACCCGATCGTGACGTACGTGTTCGGTTTTACCGGCCGGTCGAAGCTCGACGAAGCATTCAGCCATCGTGGCCTGACGCCGAAAGTGGTGTTCACCGCCGCCGACGCCGACGTGATCAAGACCTATGTTCGCCTGGGTCTGGGTGTGGGCATCGTGGCGAAAATGGCTGTCGACAGCAAACTCGACAGCGACCTGGTGGTGCTTGATGCCAGCGAACTGTTCGAGTCCAGCGTGACCAAGATCGGCTTCCGTCGCGGCACCTTCCTGCGTGGTTTCATGTGCGACTTCATCGAGAAGTTCGCGCCGCACCTGACCCGCGAAGTCATGGCCAAGGCCATTCAGTGTCACAACAAGCAGGAACTGGAAGAGCTGTTCGAGGGCGTCGAACTGCCCGTTCACTGATAGTGTTTCCTGCCGGTCAAACCACCTCGGTGACAGCGAACTGTTGCCGAGCGCCCGCCACCAGAATCTCCACCTCATCGCCCTCGAACTTGCCCAGCAGGCTTTTGCCCAGCGGTGAGCGCGGGGTGATGACGGTTATCAGTTGCCCCACCAGATCGACCTTCAATCCGGCTGCATCGGGGGCGAGAAACAGCCATTGTTCGCGCCCCCTTTCGTCCTCGAGCCCGAGCAGCGCGCCCACTTCGATGCCCCGCTGATCGTCATACGGGCGCAGGGCCAGGTTCTGGCAGAGGCTCAGTGACTGGCGAATTTCCTCGACCCGCCTGGCTTGCCCGGCCGCGAGATAGGACGCTTCCAGCCCCAGGGTGTCGTATTTGTTCTCGGCGATGTTTTCTTCATGGGTCGCCGTTTCGTAAGCGGTTTGCGCGGCCCGTTCGGCGATGTCTAGATCGACCCGCAGCTTGTCGAGAATCAGTTGGTGGACTGTGTGCTTATTCATGATCAATCGCAGAATTGCAGGACGTTGGCGCGGCTTTTTTCGCTGGGTGCAGTCCGGTCCTGTTGCAGCCAGAACTGACAGCTTGGGTTGGATAGGTTGCGACTGCTGCTGCGCGCCTGATCGAGCCGTTGCTGCTGCTCGTTCTTGCGCAGGTTTTCTTCATATAGCTCAAACAACGGACTCTGTGGCGGAATGTCCGGCACCGGTTGCGCTGCCACCGGTGGTTTGGCCAGTTGCTCCACAGCTGCTGCCACAGGTGCCAGTTGCTCGCTGAAAAGCAGGCGCGAAGCGAGCCAGCAGGTCAGCACAATGGCAATGAATCCCAGCCACATGCCGAGGGCGATGCTGCCGGTCAATTGCAGGGCATTGAGGCTGATTGGGAAAGAGCGGTGCGGAGTGGGGCGGTGGGGCATGGTTGCTTCCTGGCGAAAGGTCACGGGCGAGTGGCGATTGTCGCATGAAGAATAATCACCGTCGGCTCTTCTGCACGGGGTAATTTATGCGGACAATCGGCGCCTTTGCCAACGGGAACCTGGAATGCCTGAAATGAAAACCCGCTGGGATATTTTTTGCACCGTAGTCGATAACTTCGGCGACATCGGCGTGACCTGGCGACTGGCCCGACAACTGGTCGCCGAACATGGGCTGGCGGTGCGTCTATGGGTCGATGATCTGCGAGCGTTCGAGCGCCTGTGCCCGGAAATCGACATCCACGCTGCGCAGCAGTGGCAACAAAACGTCGAAGTGCGCCAATGGCCAGCCGAGTGGCAACCGACCGAAGCCGCCGATGTGGTGATTGCTGCATTTGCCTGCCAATTGCCGAGCGCCTACATGGACGCCATGGCCGAACGGGAAAAGACGCCGCTGTGGATGAACCTCGACTACCTGAGTGCCGAGGACTGGGTGATCGGCTGCCACGGTTTGCCCTCGGTGAAGTACAAAAGCGTGCAGAAGTTCTTTTTCTTTCCGGGGTTCCAGAAGGGCACTGGCGGGTTGTTACGTGAGCGTGGATTGCTTGAGCGTCGTCGGCAATTTCAGCAAGACCCGCAGGCTCAAAGAGAATTCCTGCACGGTTTGGGGATTGATCGTGCACCCGGTGCGCAGTTGATCTCATTGTTTGCCTACGAAAACACCGGGCTGGCCAGTTGGCTCGATGCGATGGCTGGCGATTCTACGGCCACTCATCTGCTGGTGCCGGAAGGGCGGATTCTCGGCGACGTAGAGCGTTGGCT
>NZ_JBFUIC010000306.1:0-4686 GCF_056402075.1 Pseudomonas sp. P4_C3 | reverse complement strand
GGGAAGAGCCGTCCTTGACCAACTGTTCATGGAGCGCGCGCTTCAGGTCAATGACCCGGCGCTCCTCTGGGACTACCAGCACCAAACGAGCTTCCGCGCCGTCAGGCCCGTTAACAGAAATTCGGCCGAGCTTCATGTGATCTCCCTCTTTTTATTGACTAAATGAGCCTGAATCAGGTCTGTAGGGCTCAAATCTATACGACACGAACCGTTTTGTAAAGAGCAAAAACCAGGATGGGTATCGATTGATTCCTGTGGCTCTAGCCAGACCCTTTTCCTGGCTAGAGCCACAGGGACTTGAGGGAACCGAAACAGCTGAGGTGGCAATTTAGCTAGACAAACAATATACTATTCGTCTCGTTTCGTTTCGTTTTTAAGATTGTACAATGAATCAGTCAGACCACTTCAAGCCCTCAGAACCAAAGAGCCCAATGCAGGTCAAGAAAACCTCATCGCCTGCTGGACGCCCTCGCAGTGAAGCGACGCGTCGACAGATCCTGGAGGCTGCTATCAGCCTTCTTCAGGACAAATCGATTCAAGCGATATCTATCGAAGCAATAGCTCGAGAGGCTGGTGTCAGTAAGGCGACCATTTATCGATGGTGGGAATCTAAGGCTTCTGTGGTCATCGATGCGTTTATTGAGCAGCATTTGGTAAAAACAACGCTTCCTCGAGGAATGCGCCCACGCGACGCCATAGCACATCATTTCCGTTCTTTGGTGATGCAGTATTCGGGATGGCCTGGCCGGCTCGTCGCTCAAATCATTGCCGAGGGTCAATCTGATCCTGCCATTCTTCGAGTCTTCCGTGAGCGATTTCATTACGGCCGCAGAGCAGTCGTCAGAGAGATGCTTGAAGAGTGGAAAAACAGCGGCGACATTTCAAAAGATTCAAATCTCGAAGCGCTAATGGACTTGATCTATGGGCCGGTTTATATGCGCCTGATGATAGGTCACGCCCCTCTGGACGAATCCTTTGCTGAATCGCATATCAATTACATATGCGAATTGCTGGGCTCTAAATTCTGAAGATCGTTATAGTTTCCAAAATACAATGCCGGCCTGATGGCCGGCATTTGTATTTCACAACAGAGTCAATGCTTTATCTACAGGATGCCCAGCCACTTGGTGGGCCAGCTGGATCTAGAACGCAGTATTTGTCTTTCCTTTTAGCGCGAGCATTTCCCTGGCCTCTTGAGGCGTAGCGATTTCAAATCCCAACTGCTCCACGATACTTCGGATTTTCCGCACTTGTGCGGCATTAGAAACCGCCAACTCACCGCGCCCAATGTACAAGCTATCTTCAAGACCCACTCTGACGTTGCCGCCCATAATGGCCGCGAGAGTCGCTAGTGGCATCTGGTCTTTACCTGCGCCCAATACCGACCAGTGATACTGATCACCAAATAGACGATCTGCGGTTCGCTTCTGATGCATCACATCTTCGATATGAGCCCCCATGGCACCACGCAAACCAAAAATTGTCTGGATGAACAACGGCGGCTTAACCAGTCCTTTATCCAGGAAATACTTTAGCGTGTACAAGTGGCTGACGTCGTAACACTCGAACTCAAAGCGGGTACCGGTATCCCCAATGGTTCGCAGGATCCATTCGATATCGGAAAAAGTATTGCGGAAGACAAGATCCTTTGTGGCATTAAGATGTTCCACTTCCCAACTGTAACGCCACTCTCGATCCTTGCTGGCCATTTCGGAAAGGTTTAGGTTTATAGACCCCATGTTCAGGGAGCACATCTCCGGTTGCAGCGCAACACCTGCCGCCGCACGCTCGCTAATTGCCATTCCCGGGCCTCCACCGCCCGTAGAAATGTTCACGATGGCATCCGTTTCGGCCTTAATTCGAGACACGAACTGACGGAAGATTTCAGGATCGCCAGTGGGCCGACCATCCTCAGGGTTTCGGGCGTGAAGATGAACGATCGCCGCTCCCGCTTTTACTGCTTCGATCGCCTGATCGCCAATCTCTTCGGGAGTAACCGGCAGATGAGGAGACATCGACGGCGTATGAGCACCACCTGTGATAGCGGCGGTTATGATAATTTTTCTCACAGTTTTTCTCCTTCTTTCAGCGCTAACAGGACAAACAGCATTCGACAGTTACGCCCTGAACGATTCGACCAACTGTGGTTCGTTGCGCGCTGTACCAGTACGTCTCCTGGCCGCATAACGGTCTCACCGTGATCCATCATCGCGACAATCTCGCCCTCGAGTACCACGGCGTAATCAAGCGATTCCGTTTTGTGGAACCAGAAATGTCGAGGCTTCTTCTTGTCGCGAACACCTTCGTTATCGAGAAATTCGACCAACTTTTCTTGGTCATAAGCCTCGTCTGGTGGGAAGTCGACTATCCGAAGAAGCGAACCATCCTCAGAATGAAAACCAAATTTGTGTCCGGCTGGCGCTGGATCCAAGCCGTCCGCGCGCCCCGCACCCGTTGCCCAAACGACTTGTGCGACCGGTTTACCAGCTTGTGCCAGAACATTTGGAGTATTGGCGTCACTGGTGAAAATCGACTCACCAGCTTCGTTATGACCAGTGACAATTCTCCGTACTGGCTTATAGGCCACTTCGGTAATGTTATTCATCATGAAGCCTCAAAAACGGTTCGTTTAGTTTCGTAATTAACTAAATTTTTTTTGACTCATGCCGCCTTTAGGCGACTCACCGGCATAACCACAAATGTTGCTGACGAACTGGCGACCAGCACTTCTCGCTGAGGGTCATGAAGTTCGGCTCTGGCGAATGCAATCTGACGACCCACACGCTCAACTGTTGCCTTTGCTTTCAACAACGACGGTTTCGCAGCCGCCTGCATATTCACCGTAATACTGGTAGTGGCACAGGTTTGCCCGCAGGGCAGCATGCTGAGCACTGCAAAAGCCATGGCATAGTCGAGCATGGTCATCAAGGTGCCACCGGCTATAACACCATTTCCCTGAATGGCTGTTACTGGCGCTTCGAAACTGAGTTCGACAGCTCCAGGGTGGCCATGAACCAACCGAGCGCCAAGCGCACTTAGTCCAGCAGTCAATTCAAACGGGATGTCGAATTGGGCCTCTGAAATAACACGCTCCAAAAAGGCCCGATCTGGATTGTCATCGATCGTTTGCATAATACGTTACCTCAACCTGGATAGCTGATGCACTTCTGCCGCTGCTCACCCAGTCCGGCAATWGTGCCAACCATAATATCGCCGTCGCGCAAGAAACGATTGTAATGAGTTCCATTGCCTGCAGGGGATCCGGTACAAATCACATCACCTGGCAATAGCTTTGCGTACTTCGAGATGTATGCAATTTGTTGTTCAATTCCAAAAAGCATATCTGCAGTCGTCTCATCCTGCATTGTTTTGCCGGACACTGTCAGTTGCATCGAGAGGTTGTGTGGATCTTCAACGAACTGCTTGGGAACCAGATACGGACCAAGCGGAAGAAAGCCTGGCTGCCCTTTCGATCTCAGCCAGTCGGTACCGAGCATCTTGTAGTCAGTGCGTGGAATCAGGTCACGAGCCGAGATATCATTGATGATCGTATAACCGGCGACATAATCCATGGCCTCTTCCGCCCGGATATTGTACCCCTCCTTGCCTATCACTACGGCCAATTCCAACTCCCAGTCCGGCTTGCTGGTAGTGGGTGGAAGTACCAAGTCCTCATAGGCACCCGAAATTGCAGAGACTGGCTTGGTGAATACATAGGGTTCTCCATTAGCCACCCTCTGATCCATCATATCTTCGGCCCACTTCCTCAGTTCTTCCTTGCTCAGCCCTTCTGGTCCGACATTTGAATCAACGGTCAAATCCACTACATGCTTTCGATAGTTTGCGCCTGTGCAGAACACTTGCCGCGGCAGGTCAATCGCAGGGCGAAACGTGAGTTGATCTTCATTATACCAAGAGGAAGTAATGGCTTTACTCACAATCGATTCGAGCGCGGCGCAGCTGGCATCCCAGTTTTCCAGTAGCGACAGCACATTTTTTTCTCGGAGAATATCAACCCCGAACTCCTCAGCCACACTGCTGACTGGAACAACTTTCCCGTCGACAACCAGACCAGCAAAGCGGTGCTGCGGATTGGTTTTTAAAGAAAATGTACCGAGCGAGAACTTCTTCATGTGCACCTCCGAATTATTGTAAGAATGAGCCGTCGACAATTTGCTCATAGGTAAAATCCGCGCCGGGTAACCCAAGCAGCGCTCTCTGTCCAATAAGAAGTTCAATACCCTCGCGAGAAGGCGTCAGAGTTCCAGGGAATGTATTCACCAGTGCTGTTACTGCTTCGACAGGCATGCCAAGTACCTCCAAAGCCTCTGTCAGCTTTGCCGTGTCGCTAGGCAGGGTCGTTAGCGTTGCGTTGAGGATGCGTACCCACGCTTTCAGCGCTTCATTCGCATGACTCACCGATTTCCTCACGACCAATCCTTGACCTGGAAAATTGGCAAATACATCCTGAATTGTTGCAATTTTCTTGAGTCCCCGCTGAACCGCCATGGTGTCGAACGGCGGCCCGAGCAAGGTCGCATCACCCTCCCCCGCAACAAGAGCCGTAAACCGCTCACGCACCCCGCCAACGGGTGTCAGGCGATAGTCGTCAGCACCGAGTCCTGCTTCCTTGAGTAGCGCTCGAAGGGCAATGACAAAACCGTTCTCGGGGGCATCCACCAGAAT
>NZ_JBFUIC010000305.1:0-4688 GCF_056402075.1 Pseudomonas sp. P4_C3 | reverse complement strand
GAGAACATGGCTGCGCTACCACCTGAGGAGCTTCCCGAGCTCATGATGGAAATCGCGAACGCCAGCATCAAGCGCACGACCCGCTGCCTGATCGAATGGCAGTTGCACACGATGACCCGCCCTGCCGAAGCAGCCACCACACGATGGGCAGATATCGACTTCGACAAGTGCATTTGGACCATTCCGCCAGAGCGCATGAAAAAGCGTCGGCCGCACACAATCCCTCTTACCGATCAGGCACTTTCGTTACTGGAGACACTCAAGCAACTCAGCGGTAACAGAGAGTACGTGTTCCCCTCAGATAGAAACCCCCGCACCCATGCCAATAGCCAGACCGCCAACATGGCGTTGAAGCGCATGGGCTTTCAGGACCGTCTAGTCAGCCACGGCTTGCGCTCGATGGCGAGCACCATCCTGAATGAGCATGGCTGGGATCCGGAGCTGATCGAGGTCGCGCTGGCGCATGTCGACAAGGACGAAGTTCGTAGCGCCTACAACCGGACGGATTACATCGAACGCCGGCGTCCGATGATGGCCTGGTGGAGTGAACATATCCAGAAGGCGGCCACCGGCAGCCTGTCGGCATCTGCCATAAATCAAACCAGGGACCGTAACGTGGTGCCGATACGCTAAGCATCACCGGCGACAATCCATGCCATCCGTGTCGTGGAGCACGCCGACAGAAATGACGACTATCGCTAAATCTCTCGCATGCCTGCGCTTCTTCGGCCAAGCCCCTGAGTATGGGAAGGCTCCGCATTCCCATACTGAGGGGCTCACGCTTAAGAGATCTATCAGACAACCACAAGTTGCGCCTTTCTGCGGCGGATCAATCCTGCTGTTAATTCATAGTAATAGACGGTCGCTGGTGCAGAGCAACGCAGATAGTGCTCTAAAAACCATCGGGCGTGCTTTTCCTTCCAGGACCAGGGGGTCTCACAACTCCAGCGTTCACGAATCGCCTCGTGCATCCTTTCTGCTTGCCTGATGTGCCGCTGGCGCGTTGCGTACGCACCTTTGAGCACCGGACTCAGAAACAACGCCATGTCGAACTCGGGCTTCATCGCCGACCTCCGATGTAGGCACTCACCACATCCATGCGGTTATGTCCCAACTCATGGCTGATTTGCTCTCGCGCACGCTGATCGAGCTGGCGATCTTCTCGATGACCACGACCGCCATTGATGGGTGCAGGGAAGCCGGTCAGTTGTTCATAGCGCTCACAGGCGTAAGCTGCCCGCAGTTCATGGAAGCCTTTCAAACCTTGTTCATGCAGGAGGTCGCGTGCCGGCCGCACGACCTTTTGTATGAAGTCTTTGTAGCTTTCATCGGGCGCCAACAAATTCCTACTGCCACTGGGTGACGCCTCGCAGGCTATATCCAGGGCGCCGCGGACTTGATCCGTGACCGTAATCCAACGCGGTGCGGACGCGCCTGATCGACCGCCTTTGGTGCCATCCTGGATGTTGATCTTACCCAGTCGCTGGGCCTCTCGTTGCAGTCGGGGCAGGTCCGCCAAGATCGTTTCACGCAGGCGCATGCCGGTCTCCCGAGCGAGGAGCACAATGGCACTCACCCTCGCCTGCTGACGCTCTGACAGCGCCTGCGTAATTAGCCTGACCTGCACACGGTCTTGGCCTTGCGGCGCATCGCTACGCACGCTTGAGCGCTGCAAGCCCAGCGCCTTGCTCGGACTGGGAATTTTGACGTACTGATCACCGCGCAGCGCAGCCATCGTTCGGTTCACGCTGGACAGACGGTTCTGCGCGGTGGCGATGCCAACATTGCCCTGATCAACCTGCTCGCGCATATGGAAGGCGTACCGCATGAGGATCTCGCGGTCGATCTGTCGCGCGTCATTGAGCCTCGGCCCTTCCTCGGATCGACACCAATTCACGAATGCCTGCCAGCGATCGCTATGGGCTTTGACGGTAGCAAAATGGCCGTCGCCAAACAGATCTTTCAGTGCTTGTGGTCCGGCATAGCTGAGCTGGCGACCGAAGCCAAAATTACGCCCCGCTCGCTTACCGATCCGAGCCATTTTTCTGTTCCTGATCGACTGCCGCGAGATCATGCAAAAGRGCTCGCCAGTGGGCACTCACGATAGCGAACTGGGTCCAATCAGTCGGGCGAAAACACAGCGTGTTGTCGGTGACGTAAAGATGCGCGCCCTCCTCTTTCAACCATTGGATGATGACTGTCGTCGAGGTGCTAGCTTTACGGAGGGTGGCGACATCTGCGACAGCGGCGACAACCCTTGTCCTGCCTGGCTTTGAGCGTGGCGACAAAGTGGCGACACTCGCGGCGACAAACCGCGCTTTCGGCTCATTTTGGCGTTGAGCTAGGTGGTTGCGCAGTGCTTCATCAAGATTGAACATGGCGCACCTCAAAGGTGTGGCCGTCGGTGGTCAACCACTGATGATCAATCAACTCGACCAGCAGCTTGGCGGCATGGCGACTGCTCTTACGGGCAAAACGGGGACCGTTGCGATTCAGCTCTCGAATACTGAAGCGCTTCCAATGCTTGACCTGCAGCCAGCGCAGCAGCCGGTCCGCCTCCTCCTTTACCCGGCACACCGGTTCCTGTTCGGTCAGGCGCTGGATCTCGGTGAGGTAGTAGCCGACTAAAGCGGAGGCCCGTTGGATATGGTCGACCTCCACAACCCCGCTCTCCTCCACGACTGCCAGGATACCAGCGACGCGCAGCAGGTTATCGGCGGCCTTCGATCCGCTAGGCCGTACGCTGGCCAGCTCGCCAAACTCACCCAGTTGGGCTTCGATGGCATCATGCAGATCAATCCAGCGACGGCGGGCCAACGGACTGAGGGTCAGCGGTGACAGCTGCAGAGCACCGTCAGCGGAAAGTGACCAAGGCTGATGAAACAGGGCCGAAAGGCGGTGGTGATATCGCTTTAGGACGGCGTCTTTCGACAAGTCGACAGCCTGATAGCTACGTTGTCCAGCCAGGCTGGTGGGCCAGGTCATCAGGCAGCGACCTAGGATGCCTTGCCCCTGCAGCAACGGATCACTGAGTAACTGCATGGCCAAGTACGGCTGCAGCATCAGGTGCAGGCTCAAGCGCCGATCATAAGCCCGCAGGCTTTCACCAACCATGGAGCGCGCGCGATCTATCGGGCTGCCATCCCAGAGTGACGATAAGGTCGTGACCGCTTTCAAGCGGTTATCCCGACTCATGGTGCTGCTGCCGAGGAACTGTCCGCCTTCGTCACAGAACAGGCCCATACTGGGCAAGTCATGGCAGAGCCCTTTGATCAGGGCCTCGATGGTTGGGTCTGTGGTGATAAGTCGGGGGGCAGAGGGCTCCGCTTCAAGCGGTACGTTTATTGTGGGGTCGAGCTCGGCAGGGTTTATACGCTGCGCCTGTCGCTGTGCAACGCGGTACCGGGCGAGTTGTTCGCGGTAGCGCTGCCACTGCTCGCGCTCCCATTGCCGTGCTGGCAGCAATGCAAATCGATCTGCCGCCGTTTTGCGATCGCCGGACGCGGCCACGGTGATCAGGTACAGCGACAGTGGATAATTTCTTCCGTCGAGTTGTAACCCCGCATGGCCTTGGGTGGCCAGGGCCGAGGCAGCTAACACCGATTGCGCAGCAAGTGCTTGGGGCACGCCGATCACCTCGGCCATGCGCTCAACCGCAGGCCCAAGAATCCCACCCAGTGCCTGCACCGGATAAGGCTGGGCCACTAGATTCGACTCAATCAGCGGTCGAGGCGGTCGTGGTAGTACAAGCTTCGGATCTAACTGCTGCATGGGCCCTCTCCTCGTTCATTTCTGGTTGTCCTCACGTAGTCCCGCCACGGCTGTTGAGTGTTATCAGGGATCAAGGCCCCTGCGGCCTGTGAGGTGTTCACTGACGCGGAACGAACGGCTCCTTACGACCAAGAGCAAGGGCATGCCCCCATGAATCTGGCCTCCTTAAACGCATCCGAAAATGCGGGCGGGTGGAGACTGTGCCGACTGACGAGTTCGACACCTGGAGATCCTGAGTGGGAGAGGGCAACAACATCGACACCTGGGACATCCCTGACTGTCAGTCAGGTACAGCTTTTCCATAGGCTGCGGCACCGGTGCCTGTGTCGTTGCGGATGGAGACACATCGGAGTTGTCACGCCGATTGTCACGAGGAGAATTGCGGCAATGCCATGTAAGACGTGGCTTGCAGCAGTGATACGAGCGCCCGTCTCTTTCCGGGAGAAAGAGACGGGCGCGGATTAGCGCAGCGAAGTGTGCCGGAAGGTGAGGTTGCTGCAACGCAGCGAGGAAGGTCCATCGTCTGCCGCAGTGGACAGATAAGTCGAGTAGGCATCCATCACTCTCGGGGAGTGAACGTGCGAGCCGCCGGACGCTAATCGCACTTCGGAAGAACCACCACGCAAGTGACGTAGCCTTGAAGGTTCTGGCTACCTGGGCTGGTGCTGTCAACGACAGCGATCCGTGCGGTAATTGTTATACCGACTCAAAGAACGGGTCAAGTGGCCCAGGCAAACAGCCTCAAAAGTGGCGACTGTCGCCACTTTTGTCGCCACCCTCCCGGCCACGTGGGACTTGGCTTGTCGCCGGTGTCGCCGGTGTCGCCACCTTCCTAGCTATATATCTGTAAAAAGAAGACCGGACGCAGGCAGGTGTGGAGCCTGCCGTAATGCCGCACCGGCCCGAAAACGACGGAC